>JAHJTB010000138.1 GCA_018830135.1 Pseudomonadota bacterium
CCGGCCTCGACGTTCTTGACGAAGGCGCGGGCGATACTGATGAGGTCCACGCCCTGGTGCTGATAAAAATTGGCATCCTCGGCCGCGATAAAGGCCTGTTGGACGTGGGGGGGTATCTTGGCCAGGGGAACGACGATGCGGCGTTCATGGGAGTACTCGCCGATCAGACGGCCGTCATCCGAAAAAAAGAAGGTTACGGTTTGGGGACGGTATTGTTTGAGGGCATCGAGCGGAGGCAGGTCCTGGCTGAAATAATGATAGGCCAGGACTATGGTCACCAGACCGGCGACCAGGCACGCCATGGTCAGCCAGAAAAAACCCATGGTCAGCCGCCACCCCAGACCGCGCTTGGGTCTGGCGGGGGCCCTTTTTGGGGGGGCCGACTTTTTCTTTCGGGTCGTTGTTTTTTTCGCCTCGGGGTCCGGCCGTTTTCCCTTCGGCTTTTTTTTATCCGCCACGAAACTTCCTCGGTTCATCCCCGGCCGCCGAATCGGACTTGACGGTCGTTCAAAAGGTTATATTATACCCAGATGGCTTTCCGTCAACTTAAAAGTGGCTGAAAGCAGGACAGTAATCGCGCCGTTCGGGCAGTCGGTCCGATTCGGCGGTAAAATCCCCGGACCCCGGTGGGTCCGGACCAGCCAGGTAATCCCATGGAATGCCCCCTTTGCGGCTCCCGGGCCGTCGTGGCCCGGACATCGGTTGACGACTACATTTCCAAGGTCCAGCAAGGCGCCGATCCGTACGACCTGATCTACATCGAAAAGGCCGAAGCGGAATGCAAGAGCTGCGGCCATGTCTTTTCCGTCCCGCCGAACGACTGAGAATCTCCTCATTTTCTCAGCGTCGCCTTGATGCGGAGCGGCTTGGTGAACAGCTCCAGCGCGGCGACGACACCCGGGGCGATCACGTCCGCCTTGCGCACGGCCCAGGCGGCGGCGCATTCCTGTCCGATCACGGCCACACCCAATGCGGCCGCCTCGAGCATGAGCCGGTCGTTCATGCCATTTCCTACGGCGGCGCATGACTCGGCGCCCAGGGCCTCGATATAGGCCCGTTTGGCCTTGTCCTCGGGCTGTCGGTCCAGGATGCCGATCTTAACGGGCAGGCCGGCCAGATGCTCTCCGCACCGACCATGGGTGTCCGCGGTCAGAACGTGAACCTCGACCACCTCGGCCAGATCGGAGATCAGGCGTTTGACCCCGGGAAGCAGGGCTCCGTCCAAGGCCAGCGTTCCGTTGTAGTCGAGCACCAGATGCGCCAGGTTCAGGCGTTTGAATCCGGGAACATCCAGCTCCATCACAACCGCTTCTCCCTCATAAGAAAAGCGGCCCGGTCAGGGCCGCAATGAGATTCGTCCATGCCAGGGACCTGCTACTTGGTGCTTTTCAGTTTTTCCAGGAGCCCCTGGGCGTTCTCGATGTCCTTTTGAGCCTTGGGGTGATCGGGATTGTATTTCAGGGTCTCCCGCCACTCCGAAATGGCCTGGGCCAACTGTTCGTTGACAAAGAACTTGACGCCGCGACGATAGTGGACTTCGGCCTGTTTTTCCATGACCGTCCGAACACTGGAGATGGCTTCCGAGGCGCCCGGGTAGTTCGGCGACACCTTGTTGAGCATTCTCAGGGCCGTGACGTAATCTTTTTGGCGGCTCAGGGTCTTGCCGAGTTGAAAGGCGGAGTCGTTGAGCAGTTTCGTCGCCTCGGCGTTTCCCGGATCGCTGGCCAAAACCTTTTCGGCGGCCGGTACCACGGCCCCGTAGTTGCGGGCCTGGTACAACGTGCGGGCCGTGCCCAATTCGCCTTCCACATCGATGGTCGGCATCTCTTCCTTGGGTTCGATCGAGGCCGTGGTTTCCTCTTCAGGCTGGGTTTCGGAGGTCTCCGTCCCGGGCTGGCTCGGCCTGGCCGTCGTGACTACCGGGCGAGGCTGATAGATGGGCAGTCCGGCCAGCCGCCGCTTCAGTCTCATGTCCAGGATCGGAATTTCAAGGGTCGCCCCGGCCTGGACCCGGTCCTTTTCCGTTAGCCCGTTGAAGTAGGCGATCATACCGGCTTTGGTCGAATCGCCGTAGTACTGCCGGGCAAGTCCGGCCAGATCGGAGCGGTTGGCAACCTTGTAGCTCCGAAACTTCATCGCCTGGGGAATGTTTTTCAAGTAATCGATGGCCTGGGTGTTCCGGGGATCGTACTGGAGCGCAGCCACGAAGCGGCTTTCGGCGCTGGCATAGTCATGAATCCGATAGTAGTCCAGACCCTCCTTGATCAACTTGTCCGCCTGGGCGGCCCGGGTCTGGTTGAGGTAATCGATCTTTTCGTTGGCTTCCTTGTCGCTCGGCTTGAGGCCTTTGACGACTTCCCAACTCAACATGGCCTTCTGGTATTCACCGGCATTTTCATATTTCAAGGCCTTGATCCGGTAACGGCTGACCATGGAATCCCCGCCGCCCCCATCACCGGGGACCGGTTGCAGTCCGACACAACCCGTGCCCAGGACGACGGCGGCCAGTAACGCGATCCATATCTTTCTCATCTTTTCGCCTCATTCTTGAACACGGTTACATTTCGTTCGAAATCGGCCAGGCGATAGGTTCCGGGAATAGCCGTACGGCCGACTCGATAGGTGTTGATAAAGAAAGGATTGCCGCCCCGCTCCATGGTGAACGCACCTTGGAAACCCTCCCTTTTCAGCACTTCGATGACCAGGGCGTTAGTCCCGCCTCGGCCCGGGTAAGCCAGGTATTTGCAATCCAGGCCCAACTTTTGTTTGATCAGGGCCTTGGAGCGGGCGACCTCGTTTTCCACGGCCTTGAAATAGGCGTCGAAGGACTCGCCCCGCTGATACTTTTCAAGGTCCCGATCGGTCATGCCGCCGCATTCCACGTCCAGCCCCTGCTTGTTCATTTCCCGGACCTGGTCCCAGGTCAGGCCGCCTTTCGCGCCGACCCGATCGGTCCGGAGAAAAAGTGTGGCCGGATATCCGAATTTTTTTAACACCGGAAAAGCGACGTCATAAACGCCCCGGCCCCCATCCATGGTGATGGCCACCGACTTGGCAGGCAGGGAGGCTTTCATGTTCAAAAAATCCATGAGTTGATTCAGGGTCACGACCGTAAAGCCCTGATCCTTGATAAACTGCATCTGCTGTTCGAAATCGGACGCGGCCACGGTGGTCGGGTCCGACTCGCCCGATGAAAAGTCCGTGTAAGCCAGAACCGGAACGACCTGGTACCCTTCCGGGGTAATACCTCCGAAACTGAGCGCCTTGAGGGGGATGATCACGTCCCGGCCCGGGCCCAGCTCCCTGTTGTCGTTGAATTCAGCGACCAGGTTGGCCTGGCCTGGATCGTTGAGATACCGCGTGGCCAGGGCGGCATAGGTGTCGCCGGCCTGAGCCTGGACCACCTTGAATCCCTCCTGGGACTGCAGTTGCACCGCCGCCCCGGCCTTTTCGTCAGCCGGCTTCTCAGGTGCGGTCTGGCCCATGCCCAGTCTTCCAAGTCCCATAGTTCCGGGATCGGATGGGTCAAAGGCACAGGCACTGCCGAGAAAACAGGCCAGAATCGCTATGCACAGCAGCCGTAATGCTATACTTGACCTCACGCTATACCTCGACCTTCTCTTTGATATCGATAATTTTATAGGTTTGCAACGGTTCCGATTTCCCCTTGACCTTGGTCGGCGGCAGGGCCTGGACGCTGATCACGCCCCCGAGTTCCTCGTAGATCGATCGACTGACCACGACTTCACCCGGACCGGCCAGTCCGTTCAACCTCGAGGCCACGTTGACCGTATCGCCAATGACCGTGTATTCCATCTTGGCCTGGGAGCCGATATTTCCGGAAACGACGTTGCCCGCGTTGATGCCGATTCCGATCCGGGCCAGCAGTTCATTCCCGTTTTTCGAGGCCTCCAGCAAGGCGATCTGCATCTCCCACGACGCGCGAACCGCAGCCTCGACATGGTCCTCCCGGGCCAGCGGCACCCCGAAGACAGCCAGAACCGCGTCACCAATGAACTTGTCCACATAGCCGCCGTACCGGGCGATGGACTGGGTGGCAATTTCAAAAAAGTCGTTCAGCTTTTCGACGATCTCCTCCGGCTCCTTGGTTTCCGAGTAGGAGGTGAATCCCCGAACATCGCAAAAAACGATGGAGGCCGGGCTCGTCTGGCCTTTCAGCCAGCGGCTTTCGGGGTTGGACATGATCAGTTCGACGATCTCGGAGCCGACGTACTTGCCGAACGAGTCCTGCATCAGGGACTTCTTCCACAGTTCGTCGCTCATCTCGTTGAAGGCGCCGGCCAGATTGCCCAACTCGTCGTTGCGGCTGAAATCCACCTTGTACCGATAGTTGCCCTTGCTGATCTCGCCGGTGGCCCGGACCAGCTTGGATATGGGGCGGCTGAACTGGAACCCCAGAAGCATGGCGACCATGATGCCGAAAAACGTGATAAAAGCACTCACGATCAGGATCGACCACCGCGCCTTCTGGATAAGGTTGTCGATAAAATCGATGGAAATGCCCACGTGGACCGCCCCCAGGGTCTTGTCCCGGTAGACGACCTGTCGGGTCAGATTCAGCACGTTTTCATCCGAAGGCAGTTTGTAGTTGTAAAGGTCCACGTCGCCCATGCGGACCACCCGCTGGACCTTGGCGAACGGGGTGAACTGCTTGCCGATCTCGTTGTGGTTGGTGTGAGCCTTGATCTCTCCGTTGGTGTCGACGATGAAGGCGTAGACCAGCCCTTCGACCGAGGAGGCCTCCTTGATCAGCGTGTTCAGGGCCAGGATGTCGTCTTCCAGCAACGGTATCCGGGAGTCGCTGACAAAGTAGTTCAGGCTGACCATGCCGATTTTTACAGTCTGGTCGTAAAGCTGTTCCTTTTGCCGGGCCAGAATCACGTAGCTCAAACTGACGATGGTCACGGCCACGATCACGGTCACGGCCACGGCCAGTTGGAGCCAGATGGGCACCCTGGGGCGGGGCAGCTTTTTAAGCAGGCCCTTGCGCTTCCCGGCGATCTGTGCCTCGATGTCGTCCGAAAGCGTGGCGACGTTCAGCTTGTAATGTTCGTTGATCGCGCTGATCAGGTCCGGTTCTTCGGCGTAGCCCAGCTCGACGGTGATCCGGCCCAGACGGACAGCATGGCCCAGTTCGTTGTATTTATGCTCCTGAAGTCCGAGCGCATCCTGAAGCTGTTCGTCGCTGATCAGGCCCTTTTTCTTGAACACCTCTCCAACGGGCCACTTTGCGCGACTGCGACCGAGCAATCCCATTCTCTATCCTCTTTCGCCGCCTGAAGGCGAGCCCCCTGAAAAGAACCCCCGTAACTAACTATCCGGCCATCTGGTCAATCAGCCGAAAACGGTTAAAAGGGCATTGAATCTATTTAGTGGGACGCTACCATTGGAGGTACGGTTTCATCCCGGTTCACAGGCCGAATTTTAAAATATACCCTATCAAAACCACCTTTAAAAAACAAGTGTTTTTATCCGTTCGTCCCCGGTCCGGCCGACCGGCCTCCGAGCCGCCCACACGGCCTTCGGCCAAAGGGCGAATCCGCCGCCGAGTCCCTTGATTCTGGCATGGCGAAGGCGGCAGCCGAAGCCCCGAGGCCGAAGACCGCGTCAGGGCGGATTGAAATGCCACCAGGCACTGATCAAGGATACCCGGATCTCGTTTATGCCGTTGACATGTCCAAAGCCCTTGATTATGTTTTGGTCTGGGGAGCGTGCAATCGGAGCATGGACAAACCGCGACCGGTCGGACAGAAGAATGACAAGGCGGCCGGGACGGGCTTCGGCCCGGTCCTGGTGCTGCTGGTCTGCATCCTGGTCGTCCTGTCCTGGGGTGGGCCGGCCGGGGCCGAGGACCTGCTCGACGCCCTCGAAGCCGGCTTCATGGCCCAGCGCCAGGGCCGGTACGAGGACGCGCAGGAAATGTATTCGAAGCTGATCCAGGCCCAGGTCCTGGAGCCCCGGGAACTGACCGTGGTTCTGATGCTCCGGGGTGAAACCCGAATGAAGCGGGGCGATTTCGAAGGCGCCGTCGAGGACCTGAGCCAGGCCCTGAATATCCGGTCGAGCTATATCCATGCCCTGTATCTTCGGGGCCTGGCCCTGGAGCGTCTGAACCGGTACCAGGAGGCCCTGGCCGACCTTCAGCGCGCGGTCGCCCTTCGCCCGGACAAGGAGACCTACCAGCAGGACCTGTCCGAGTTGAAGACCCGGATGGCCCTGCAAGGCCTTCTGGAGAAACCGAAAGAATCCGGCAATGACACGGCCGGCCCCAAGCCCTCGCCTTGAAAAAGGCCGTCGGGCGCGTTACAATACCTTATCAACTGTTCGAGTCAGCAAAAGGAGAGACGACACATGAAAATTAAGCGGATCGCTCACATCGGCGTGGCTGTTGCCGACAGCGAAAAAGCCAGCCAGTTCTATACCGACATGCTGGGCCTTTCTTTGGAGTCCAACGAGATGGTCGGAGAACTCCAGGTCCATTTCGTACCCGTGGGCGGCACGAACATCGAACTTTGCCAGTCGACCACCGAGGACGGCGTGATCGCCAAGTGGATCGCCAAGCGGGGCGAAGGCGTTCAGCACGTGGCCTACGAAGTCGAGGACATCGACGCGGCCCTGGAGGAACTCAAGGCCAAAGGCGTCCCGCTTCTGGACCAGACGCCCCGGCTGGGCGCCCATAAAGCCCGTATCGCTTTCATTCACCCCAAGGCCACCAACGGGGTGCTCACGGAACTGTGCGAGTATCCCAAAGACCATTAATCGATCGGATCGATATTCGATACTTAGGGGGACGGGCCATGTGGGACTATACGGAAAAGGTCAAGGATCATTTCGAGAATCCTCGCAACGTGGGCGAGGTGGGCCGGGTGGACGGGGTCGGCGAAGTCGGTTCCCTTTCCTGCGGGGACGCCCTGCGGCTGACCCTTGAGGTCGACAAGGACGAGCGTATCGTGGATGCCAGGTTCCAGACCTTCGGCTGCGCCAGCGCCATCGCCAGCTCCTCCGCGCTGACCGAAATGGTCAAAGGCATGACCTTGGACGAAGCGGCGAAGGTGACCAACCAGCAGATCGCCGACTTTCTCGGCGGCCTGCCCAAGGAAAAGATGCACTGTTCGGTCATGGGCATGGAGGCCCTGGAGGCGGCCATCGCCAACTACCGGGGCCAACCGCCCAAACAGACCGAAGGTGAGATCATCTGCGAATGCTTCGGCGTCACGGACGTGGATATCGAGCGGGTGGTCGAACAGAACAATCTGTCCACCCTGGAAGAGGTCACGGCCTACACCAAGGCGGGCGGGGGCTGCGGAAACTGCCATGAAAAGATCGAGGCCCTTTTATACCGCATCCTGACCAAACGAAAGCAGGTCGCGACCCAGCAGGATGAAAAGCCCAGGAAACTGACCAACCTCCAGAAAATCAAACTGATCGAAGAGGTCATCGACAGCCAGATTCGGCCGGCCCTCAAGACCGACGGGGGCGACATCGAACTGGTGGACGTGGCCGGCGACGAAGTCAGCGTCAGCCTCAAAGGCACCTGCGCCACCTGCGCGGCCAGCCAGTTCACCCTCAAGGACTTTGTCGAGGAAAAGCTGAAGGAATTCGTGACCTCGGAAATCATGGTCGTGGAGGTGAAATGATGGAAACCGTGTACGTGGACAACAACGCCACGACCCGCACGGCCCCCGAGGTCGTCGAGGCCATGCTGCCCTATTTCAGCGATCGGTACGGCAACCCGTCGAGCATGCATTTTTTCGGCGGCCAGGTCGGGGCCGAGCTGAACCGGGCCCGGGCGAACCTGGCGGACCTGCTGGGCGCGGACCCGGATGAGATCATTTACACATCCTGCGGGACGGAAAGCGACAACACGGCCATCTGGGCCGCGCTGCGTTCCCACCCGGAAAAGCGCCATGTCATCACCACCCGGGTCGAACATCCGGCCATCGACAACCTGGCCAACCATTTGCGCCAGTTGGGCTACCGGGTGACCGAAGTCGGAGTGGACCGCGAAGGCCGCCTGAACATGGATCACTTGACGGACGCCATCTCCGACGAGACGGCCATCATCAGCGTCATGTGGGCCAACAACGAGACCGGCGTGGTCTTCCCGGTCGAAGAGATCGCGGAAATGGCCCGCGGCCGCGGCGTGGTCTTCCACACCGACGCGGTCCAGGCCGTGGGCAAGGTGCCCATCGATCTGCGCAAGAGCAAAATCGACATGCTCTCCCTGTCCGGACACAAACTCCACGCACCCAAGGGTATCGGCGCCCTGTACGTGCGCAAGGGCACCAAGTTCAAGCCCTTTGTCGTGGGCGGCCACCAGGAAAAAGGCCGCCGGGGCGGCACGGAAAACGTGCCTTACATCATCGGGCTGGGTCGGGCGGCTCAACTCGCCGCCGGACACCTGGATGACGAAAACACCCGGGTCCGGGCCATGCGGGACCGCCTGGAACAGGGCCTGCTGGCCGCCATTCCCAACTCCATGGTCAACGGCGACCGGGAACACCGCCTGCCCAACACCTCGAGTGTCAGCTTCGAGTACGTCGAGGGCGAGTCCATCCTGATGCATCTGTCCAACCTGGGCATCTGCGCCTCCTCGGGCTCGGCCTGCACCTCGGGCTCCCTGGAACCCTCCCACGTCCTGCGGGCCATGGGCGTGCCCTTTACCGCGGCCCACGGTTCGATTCGCTTCTCCCTGAGCGTGTACAACACGGACGCGGAAATGGAATACATCATCCAACACGTTCCGCCCATCATCGACAAGCTGCGGGACCTGTCCCCCTTCTGGAAGGACGGCGGTCCCACGGAATCCGCCCTCCTGACCGGCGCGGCTTCCTGTTCCATCCGGCATTAGGGTAGGTAGTACATATTGATAAAAGGGCGCACTTCGGTGCGCCCTTTGTTTGTCGAAATTTCCATTACCATTCTTGCGATGTTCACCCGCCCCCCTCTTTCCGGGTTCCGGCCCGGAAGGCGGCGATATTGGCCTCGACCGTGCCTTGGGGAGACACTTTTCTGATCACGTTTTCCAGGCTCGTGTCCGGAATTCCGAGGATGTGGGTGGCGTATGAAGCGCCCAGCATGACCATGTTGAGGGCCAGCATGGTTCCGGTTTTTTCAATGGCCACTTTCGAGGCGTCAAAGGACCTGACGTCACGGACCCCCATTTTTTCAAAGCAGGCCAGGATGTCTTCCAAAGCCGGATACTTGATGGATGGATTGGGCCTCAAATCGATGGGTCTGGTATTGAGGAGCACCACCCCATCTTCACTGGCAAAGGCGATTCCATACCGCAGGGCCTGAAGCGGCTCGAATCCGATCATCAGGTCGGCCTCGGCTTCCGGAACGGTTTCGGAATAGACCCCCTCCCCGATCCGGACAAAGCTCAAAGTCGGGGCGAACCGCTGGGATATGGGCGGGACATCGGCGGTGACGACCTTCAGCCCTTCGGCCAGGACCGCCTCGGCGATAATCCTTGCGGCCAGAACCACCCCTTGGCCCCCTATGCCGCAGACCACGATATTGATCTGTTCCTTGCTCATCGACCGATCTCCAATGGGGCAATGCTGCTGAAGGGGCACACTTGGATGCAGACCTGGCAGCCGATACAGATGTCGTTGTCCATATGGGGAGAAAACTTGCCGTCATTTTCCCGCCAGACGATGGCCGGGCAGCCGAACTCTTCCAGACATCGATTGCAGGTGCGGCACTTGAGGCATCTCTTCGCCTCCCGGACGGCCTGCTCGCGGGTATAGCCCTGCCCGATTTCCTTGAAGCTCCGGATCCTGACCGCGGGTTGGAGTTCAAACGGTTTCTCGGATTGACGGGGAATGACATTCCGGGGAATCCGGTCGAAGCCGGTCACGACGGCCCTGTCTCCCTCCCCTGCCCTTTGGGCCGGGTCCTCGCCCCGGAGATACCGATCGATCGACGCGGCCGCCTTTTTGCCCGCGGCCATGGCATCAAGGGCCGTGGACGCTCCGGATTGCGCGTCTCCCCCGGCAAAGACCCCTTTTCGCCCCGTGGTCATGGTCGCCGGATCGACGTGGATTGTTTCCGCCTCGGTTTTCCGGGCGCCCTGCATGGTCCCGGCAAAAGACGGGCCAGGCTTTTGGCCGACCGCGACAATGACCTGATCGACCGGCAGGTCGAACCGGGAGTCCGTATCGATCGCGGGCTGCCTTCTGCCCGAGGCGTCCGGGGGCCCCAGGCGGGTGCGGGCACATTGCAAAACACCAACTTGCCCCGGCCCATGAATCGCGGTTGGAGCCGCCTGGTATTCGATCCTGACCCCTTCAAGCTCGGCCGCCTGGATTTCCTCTTCCGTCGCCGGCATCTCACCCCTGGACCTTCGATAGACCAGGGTGACGTCACTGCCCGATCTCAGGGCCGACCGGGCCGCGTCAAAGGCGACGTTACCGCCCCCGATCACGGCCACCCTTTCCCCCGGCGGAACCGTGTTGCCCAGATTCAGGTCCCGGAGGAAGCCCAGCCCCTGCACAACGCCGTTCATATTTTCTCCGGGGATGTTCAAGCTCCGTCCCTGATGGGCGCCGGTGGCGATAAAGACGGCCTGGAATCCGCTTTGTAGAAGATCATCCACTCCGTGCTTGTCATCTATCGGGGTGTTCGTCCGGACCGCCACCCCCAGGTCCGTTATATTCCGGATGTCGGCGGCCAATACTTCCCGGGGCAGACGATATTCCGGGATGCCCACCCGCAACATTCCCCCCACAACGGGCAGCGCTTCAAATATCGTGGGTTCATGACCCTCGAGCGCCAGAAACCAGGCGCAGGTCAGACCCGCCGGACCCGAACCGATGATGGCCACCTTCCCTCCGGTATTTCGCCCAGGTTGTCGCAATCCGGCCGCATCGATCCGCCCATGGTCGCTGGCGAACCGCTTCAATTCGCGGATGGCCAGGGACTCGTCGATCTTTGTCCTTTTGCAGGCCGCTTCGCAGGGACGGTAACATATCCGGGCCATGACTCCGGGCAAGGGGCAATCGCGAAGGATGATCTCGAAGGCCCTGTCGAACTCCCCATTTTCAATGGCGTTTATATAGGCCTCGACCTGGACGCCGAGCGGGCAGGCCGCCTGGCAAGGCGCATTCCCCACGGTCCAGGACAGGCATCGGGTCTGATCGATCTGAACCAACGGTCCCAATAAATGACTCATGGTCTTTCACTTACCCCCTTTTCTGCCTCACGGCCAGCACGGCGCAGGTGCGCTTGGCCACGACCACGGACACGCCTTCCGTCCCGACGGCCCTCCGCAGTACGTCACGGGTCCGGTCAAAGTCGTACGGATCGACGACTTCCACAAAGTCCGCCTGAAGGGCCCGGGCCACCTCGACGATGTCCAGCATCCTGGTCGCTTTCCCGGTCGCGGTGACTCCAAAGGCGCCGGGATGGGGCTGGTGCCCGGTCATGGCCGTGGTCCGATTGTCCATGACGTAGATCAGGATGTTGGCCTGGTTGTAAACCGAGTTGACCAACTCCGGGAGATCGGCATGGAAGAATGCGCTGTCCCCGGTAATGCAGACGATCTTCTCCTTGACCCCGGCATGGGACAGACCCTGCCCTTCACCGATGGCGTTGCCCATCGAGGCCCAGACATTCTCGAACTCCAGCGGGGGAAAATGGGAGGCCTCGTGGCAGCCGTTGTCGGCAAGCGTTATCGTCTCGATGCCCATTTCCCGACAGACCATTTTTAACGCGGCAATGGCCGCCTGCTCGGGACAGCCGGGACAAAACCTGACCTGGTCCGCCAGGGTATCCTTCTCATCCTGGCGTATCTGCCGGCCCGTTTCGATCCGATGAACGGAGGGCCCGGGCTTGAATTCCCTGCCCAGGAGTTTGCCCAGGGCCTCCCCGACCACATTGCGTTCGATCTCGTTGGCATAAGGAATATGGCGCGTCAGCTTGCCCGTGATTCTGGCGTGTCTCTCCATCCCGCCGGCGAGCGATCGGACCTGATGTTCGATGAAGGGCAATATCTCCTCGACGACCAGAACGG
>JAHJTB010000139.1 GCA_018830135.1 Pseudomonadota bacterium
CCTGGCCCTGGGGGCGCTTGACCGGGCCGCCGGGTTCGGGGAGCGGATCGCGGCCCGCCTCGAGCGGGGCCAAAAGCTGTTGTTCAAGCCCAACCTGGTCAACGCCCACAACATCGATCCGGGCACCCTGGGTCCGGGACCGGGGTCCACGGCCTGCACCGAATGGCCCTTCGTGGCCGCTCTGATGCGCTGGTTCCACGACCGGATGGGGATCGACTACCACCGGATGGCCCTGGGCGAGGCCTCGACCACCATCCCGGCCGCGGCCCACCTGTTTTCATCGCTCAACCCGGAAGGCCGGCCGGTCACGCCTCAGGCGGTCATCGAGGGCCGGGCCGGCGGGTTTTACGGCGGCTGGGGATTTTATTTCGTCCGCCGCTACCTGGCCGAGGGCCTGGCCCCGGGCCGGACCGACGACCCCATGCGGGGCTACGAGGAAAGCGTGGCCGGCCTCGAACTCCCGCCCGGCCGGGCGCCGGACCGGCTCATGGTCTACGACCTCAACCGGCTTTTCGACGACCCGTCCAAGGGCCGCCGCGTGCCGGTGCCGGACGGTATCAACTTCCGCTCCATCACCCTGCACAAGGCCGTCGTGGGCGGAGCCCCGGACGACCCAGCGGACCGGGCCGACTGGCCCGGCTGCGTCCTGGTCAACGTGCCCAAGCTCAAGGTCCACGTCATCACCCTGCTGACCAACGCCATCAAGAACCTGGGTATCGGACTCTACCCCATGCAGTGGTCCGAGGCCGGGGGCCGGCGCTGGGACTATGCCTCGCCCCACGACGAGGTCCCGGGCATCAAGAGCGGCATCCCGCACGAGGTCTGGGTCCCGGAAATAGACCCCCGGACCGACCTGCCGCTCACGGACGCCTCGGGCCGGACCGTAGCCCGGAAGACCGGCGGTATCGACGCGACCATGATCGACGTCATCAAGGCGACCCAAGCCCAGGACGTTTTCATGCTGCACGTGGTCGATGCCGTGGAAACGATCAACCTGGACCACCAGGGCATCGGGTGGGGCGAAAAGGTGCCCGAAGGCCTCATCCTGGCCGGCCTGGACCCGGTGGCCCTGGACCTGCTCAGCGCCCGTTACCTCTTCGGCAACGTGCCCATGGCCCGGGCCGTCGAGGTGGACCTGGACGACGGCGCCGGCGGCCGCTTTCCCCAGGCCGTGCCCCTCGCGGCCGTCCAGGACGGCCGGATCGTCACCCGGCAGGGTTTCGACTGCCCCCTGGCCCGGGACCTGAGCCTGGCCCGGGCCGAGGCCCGGGGCCTGGGCCGGCGGACCTACCACGTCATCGGCCGGGATTTGGAAAGCGGATCGCCCATCGTCTCAATCCAGGGCCGCCCGGGACTGGACGTCGCCGGACGATTCGAAGACCTGACCACTTCGACCCTGTACTATGCCCTGTTCAAGATGCCCTGGGACCTCCAGCGGACCAGCCTGAGCTATCTGGCCGCTGTGGACCAACTGACCGGCTCCTCCCTCGAACGGGATTTTATCGAAGCCATGGCCGGAACCGGCGCGGACGTGGTCCGGTACGAGGACTTCGGCCGCAAGGGCATGGTGACCAGCATCATGCACCTGTCCGGCCGGCTGGCCAACACGGCGGCCAGGGAGCCGTTCGGCTGGCACAAGGCCCGCTTCGTCATCATGTCCCGCATTCTCAAGGCTTCGAGCCCGGCCTTCAACGTCCACGGCGCCGACCCGCTCAAGGAATACTGCCTCGGTTTCGCCTGCCTGTCGGCCTGGCAGATGTCCCTGTTCAACGAGGAACGGCCCGACCCGTTCCGGCCGGGCCTGACCTGGGGCCGGGGCCGATGGCCGAGCTTCCAGCTGGCCTGGTTCGTCCATGTGGGCCGGTCCCTGTACGGCGACGGCTTCCCGGAAACGATCGGGGCGGCCAGCATGTTCAGCAACGCCCTGTTTTACGCCGACATGGTCCAGAACCAGGGCCGCCTGACCATCGAGGCCGGCCGCGAACCTGAAAGTCAGGCCGCCGTCGTCAACCGCTATATCGCCGGCCTTCGCGACGGACGGCCCCCGAACCTGGATTTCACCTTGTACGTCCCCCTCCTCTACGATCAGATCGGCGGGGCGCCCCTGCCCCATGTCGAGGCCACGGCCGATCCGGCCCGGGTCCTGACCGTCCGCTTTAATGCCGGAGGCGAGGTCTGGCCGGAGGCCTGAGCGTCCGGGTCTGTTTCAGGTTTTTTTTGGATCGTTTTTACCGGCGTCAGCGGGTCGTGGCCATACCGGATTCGCCCGCTTCGTCCAGGGCCGTCTTCAGGGCTCCGGCGACCCGGCCCACGTCCGCCTCCGACAAGCGCCCGCCGGAAGGCAGGCTCAGGCCGGTATCGGACAGCCGCGCCGAAACCGGGAACCGGTCCGGCGGCGCGGCATAGGGCGGCATGCGGTGCAAGGGGTGGAAGAAAGGCCGGGTCTCGATACCGGCCCCGGCCAGCGAGGCCATGACCCGGTCCCGGGTCGGCCCGGCCGCCGGGCCCCGGAAGCGCAGGGAAAACAGCCAGCAGACCGGCTCGGCCCAGGGGGGGGCCGCCGGTATCTCCAGGCGTTCCAGGTCGGCCAGGGCCTCGACGTACAGGCCATGAATCCGCCGGCGGGCGGCCTGGATTTGGTCCAGGCGTTCCATCTGGGCCAGGCCCACGGCGGCCTGAAGGCTGGTCATGCGAAAGTTGTAACCCATGAACTCGTGCCAGTACCGGCGGGACTTGTCCATGCCGTGGTCCCGCAGGACGGCCATTTTTTCCGCCAGGTCCTCCCGGTCGGTGACGACCATGCCCCCCTCGCCCGTGGTCAGTATCTTGTTGGCGAAAAAGCTGAAGCAGCCCACGTCCCCGAACCGGCCCACCGGACGGCCCCGGCAGGCGGCGCCCAGGGCCTCGGCGCAGTCCTCGACCACGAACATTCCCTCCCGGCGGGCCAGGTCCATGATCGGCTCCATGTCGCAGGGCCGCCCGTACAGATGGACCGGAATGACTCCCCGGGTCCTGGGGGTCAGGGCGGTCTCGATCCGGGAGGCCTCCAGGGTCCAGTTCGTCTCCGAAACGTCCACCAGGACCGGCACGCCGCCGTGGTGCATCACGGCGTTGGCCGTGGCCGCGAAGGTCAGGTCCGGCACGATGACCTCGTCCCCCGGCTTCAGGTCCAGCGCGGCCAGGGCCAGGGTCAGGGCCGTGGTCCCGTTCGAGGTGGTCAGGGCGCGGGGGGCGGAGAGGTAATCACAAAAGGCCTCTTCGAAACGGGCCACGTACGGCCCTTTGGATGAAATCCAGTTGGACCGGATGCAGTCGGTCACGTACTCCAGCTCGTTGCCCGTCAGGTCGGGCTCCATGAGGGGCAGGAAGTCCGGCTGCGCATGGGTCATTTTCGGGGCCATCGCCTTTCGACCAGTTCGGTCTGTCGGACCAGGTTCTCGGGTGAAAGTCCGGCCGCCTCGATGATCAGGGCCGTCTTTTCCGCCGGCGCCTTGCCGGCCAGGGGCCAGAACCAGGCCGCCTCGTCCAGCGGTCCGTGGGTGTCGGCCGTTCCGTCATTGTCGTGCAGGTGCCAGGCCCGGGTCAGGGGGGCCAGCCGTTCGAACCAGGCCTCGGGCGCCTGGCCCATGGTCGCGGCGGTCACCTTGAGGTGCCCCAGATCGATGAGCAGCCCCACGTTCTCCCGGTCCACCGCCTCCAAAAGGCCGAGCAGTTCGTCCGGCAGGGCGCCGGGCAACAGCTCGTTGCCCCCATCCACCCGGTTGGCCGGGATCAGGACATGGTTTTCCACCAGGATGTCCAAGCGGTCCCCGGCCTGATCGGACAGCCGTCTCAAGGTCTCGACCATGGCGGTCTCGGCCAGGCCCCGGGGAATGCGCGGCAGGCGGCTCAGGTCGCCGCCCAGGTCTCCGGGTTCGGCCCGGACCGTGAACCCGGCGTGAATACTGTAGAACGGGGCATCAAGCCGGGCGGACAGGTCGATGGCCGTCCGGCACAGGTCCAGGCACCGGGCCCGGTGGTCCGGGTCGATCGAGGCCGGGTTGAGGACAAATGGCCGGGCCGGGGGCGGGAAATAGTTGTGGATGATGAATTCGAAGCCCCGCTTTTCCCGGGCCTCCCGCAACAGGGCTCCCAGGCCGTCCACCGGGCCTTCCAGCAGCCCCAGTTCCAGGCGTTTGAGTCCCCGGGCCTCGAGGAGGTCCAGCATGTCCGCCAGGGACCGTCCCCGGAGGGCCGCCGTGGAAATGTAGACGCCTGAATTCGTCATATCGCTTTATGGACCCCCACGATGCGGGCCCCGTCCGGCACGTCGGCCAGAACCGTGGCGTTGGCTCCGATGATCACGCCCCGTCCGATCCGCAGCCGGTCGGCGATCACGGCCCCGGCCCCGACAAAGGCCCCTGGGCCGATCCGCGTCCGGCCCGCCACCGTGGCCCGAGGGGCCAGGTGGACGAAGTCGCCGATCTCGCACTCGTGGTCCACGGACGCTCCGGTGTTGACGATGCAGCCTGGCCCGATCCGGACCTCGGCGGCCAGGATCGCTCCCAGACAGACCACGCTCCCCGCGCCGACCGAGGCGTCCGCTTCCACCAGGGACCGGGGATGGACCAGGGCGGGCAGGCGAAAGCCCCGGCCGTCTAGGTCTGCATAGGCCGCTTGCCGCCGGGCGTTGTCGCCCAGGGCCAGATAGACCGCTTCTATTTCGCCCCGGAAACGGTCGAGGTCCCCGAAGCGACCCAGCAGGGGCGCGCCTTGAATGATTTCGGTATCGTTATGGAAGGAATCGTCGAAAAAACCGATGATCTCGCGGCCGACGGCGCGGAGGATCGAGCCCACCACCCGGGCGTGTCCGCCGGCGCCGAAAACCGCGGCCCGGCCGGTCATGCCACCCGGCCCGGCCCGATCGCCTCTCCGGCCGCAATGTCGGACGCCGCGGGCCGGCCGAGAACGCGCTCCAGTTCGTCGGCACCCAGCAGTCCCCGGGGCCGCTTGAGGTCCAGCTTGTCCCGGGTCAGGAGGGCGCCGGCCGGTATGTCCCGCCCGGCATATATCCCCCGCCGCATGAAGGGGGCGTTTCTCAGTTCCCGTTCGCCGGGCCGCTTGACCGGCGAACCCAGCGCGGCCGATGCCTCCCGGACGGCCTCGACCAGACGGCCGAACTCCTCCGGATCGCTGGAACTCGAATGGTCCGGCCCGGGCAGGCTCTTGTCCAGGGTGAAATGGCGTTCGATGACGCAGGCCCCCAGGGCCACGGCGGCCACGGCCGAGGTCAGCGACGGGGTGTGGTCCGAATATCCGACCAGGACGTCCAGGGCCCCGGCCATGGACGTCATGGCACGCAGATGGGCGTCCTCGCTCCGGCTGGGGTAATTGGTCGTGCATTGAAGGAGCACGATCCGGTCGTTGCCGGCCTCGCGAATGACCCGCACGGCCCGGTCCACGTCGGCCAGGGTGCACATGCCCGTGGACAAAAAAACCGGCTTGCCCGTCCCGGCGACCCTGCGCAGAAACACGGGCTCGACCGCCAGGGCCGAAGCGATTTTGTACGCGCCCACCCCGAAGGACTCGAGCAGGTCCACGTCCGCCTCGCCGTAAGGGGTCGAGAGGTAGAGCAGGCCCTGTTCCCGGCAAAGGTCCACCAGCCGGCGGTGCTGCTCCTCGCTCAGCTCGAGCCGGCGCAGCATGTCCAACTGGGACTCGCCGGGGTCCGTGGTTTCGTTCTGATAAGCGGCCTTGGGGGAGTCGGTCCGAACCAGGCGTTCAGCCTTGAAAGTCTGAAACTTGACGCAGTCCGCGCCTCGGCGCCCGGCCTCGATGACCAGGGCTTCGGCCAGGGCCGGATCGCCGTTGTGATTGACGCCGGCCTCGGCGATGATGAAGACCGGCGCGCCGGCCGAGATTTCCCGACCTTCGAAATATACGGCCGGTTCAGGCATTGAACAGGCTTTCCTCCACACCGGCCGAGACTTGGCCCATGGGCGGCCGGTGGACCGTGCTTCCGGCCCGTACGCCCCAGTGGGCGCTCATGTCGTGATCCGGGGCCAGGTAAGGATCGGCATACTCGTGGCTGGTCCAGTCAAAGCCCTTGCCGTTGAGGTCCTTCCGTCCCTCGTCCGGACTGGTCAGGCCCAGGTTCTGAAAATCGAAGTCCATCATGACCCGGACCAGTTCGGAAAAGGTGACCCGGGGATTCCAGCCCAGGTCCCGCCGGGCCTTGCCCGCGTCGGCCAGCAGGCTTTCCACTTCCGTGGGACGGAAAAAGTAGGGATCGATGCGGACCAGGACCTGGCCCGGCCGGATCACGCCGGCATGTTCCGAACCGACCGAACGGACCTGGCCGGTCTCTTCCACGCCCTCGCCCCGCCACTCGATTTCCAGGCCGATATAGGCGCAGGCCTCATCGATGAACTCCCGCACCGATCGCTCGACCCCGGTCCCGATGACGTAGTCCCGGGGGTGGTCCTGCTGAAGCATGGCATGCATGGCCGTGACGTATTCGGGGGCGAAACCCCAGTCCCGCCGGGCGTCCAGATTGCCCAGCCAAAGGGTCTCCATCATCCCCGAGGCGATCATGGCCAGACTCTTGGTGATCTTGCGCGTGACGAAGCTGTCCCCCCGACGGGGCGATTCATGATTGAAAAGGATGCCGTTCCAGAGATTCAAACCGTACGCCTCGCGGTAGTTGACCGTGTTCCAGTAGGCGAACAGCTTGGCTGCCGCGTACGGGCTGCGGGGATGAAAAGACGTCTTTTCGTTCTGGGGCGGCGGACTGGACCCGAACATCTCCGAGGTCGAGGCCTGGAAGAGCCGGGTCTTGCTCCCCAGACGCCGAACGGCCTCCAGAAGCAGAAGGTTCGAAAGCCCGGTCGCCTCGGCCGTGTAGACCGGCGCGTCGAAACTGACCCGCACGTGGGTCTGGGCCCCCAGATGGTAAATCTCGTCCGGAGACAGTTCGTAAACCAGGTGGGTCACGGACCCTCCGTCGGTCAGGTCCCCGTAATGGAGATTGAAATGCGGCCCGGTCCCGTTGCCTCCCCCGCGGATGTGCTGGATGCGGCCGGTGTTGAAGGTGCTCGACCTCCTGATCAGGCCGTGGACCTGGTAGCCCAGATGGAGCAGATATTCCGCCAGGTAGGAGCCCACCTGGCCCGTGATCCCCGTAATCAATGCTTTTTTTCTGGCCATGGCATTATCCCGCCGTCAATGTATTGACGTTTTCCCTGAGATTTCCTGGAGCCGGACCGGGGCCGCGCCTCCACGCCCTCCGGCCGAAAAGGGCCTTCGGGGCCTGGATTCGATCCGTTGCGAAACACGAACTGTCTGGTCGGTGTTCATGGCTGTCTTTCCCACGGTCAAGCCTTCGCCGAGCGTTTCGAGGACAACGACAGCAATTCATATGCCATTTCCCGATCCCGGCGCCCCGGCCGGTGCGGGCCGGATAAAACCTGAAGTCGGGTTGAGGTTTCTGACTTGAAGTTCACGTTCAACGTCCTTTCTATTAAGGCCTATCGGCTGGAATCCGGCCGGACATTAGCCTTTTTGCATGTCTGTCAGACAGACCTCGAGTGAATTTGGCAAAAGGCTCAAGTAATCCGGCAGACGATTGTCAACTTCGGGGACGGGTCGGAAAAAAATTCAACCTTGAAGCGAATCGTGCCGGAATTTTTTTACACCCTCGGTCGTTTTGTTTCCCATCCGCCCGTAATTGCAAGCAAAACAATTCCGAACGGATGGCATGCCGGTTGCAAGCTGGTAAGAAAACGTTAAACCTGGGCCATGCGCCGGTCGATATAGGCATTAACGACATGAGAGTTCAGGAGGCCGGGGAATTGAAAGAACGTCAGGGAAAATCGGAAAAGCAACGCTGGACCATCCAGCAGGCCAGCCGGGAGTTGAACGTTCCGGCCCACACCTTGCGATTCTGGGAGGACAAACTGGACGGACTGATCACCCCGATCCGGACCCCGGGAGGCCAGCGGCGGTATGACGCCGGCCTTCTGCGGATTCTGGCCGCGGTCAAGGAACTCCGGGGCCAGGGCATGAGCCTGGCCGAGGTTCGCGAGGTCCTGGTCCGGGGCGAGGCGCCGCCGGCGCCGAAACTTCGACAGACCGGGATCGACCAACTGGCCGAACGCCTGACCCGTCTGGTGGGCACGGAGCTTTCGAAAATGCTGGCCTTCGGCGCCGAGCCGGACTACCAGGCCCTGTTTTCCAGTGATCGCCTGGAAGTCCGCCCCCCCGAAGCCGCTCTGCCGGCCGGCCGGAAGGCCCGCACCGTGGCGATCATCCCCGCCCGGGGGGGCTCCCAGGGCATCCCCCGAAAGAACATCTGCCTGGCCGCGGGCAAGCCGCTGATCGCCTGGACCATCGAAGCAGCCCTGGCCAGCCCGTCCCTGGACCGGGTCCTGGTTTCGACGGACGACCAGGAGATCGCCGAAGTGGCCTTGCACTGGGGCGCGGAGGTGCCCTTCATCCGTCCGGCCGAACTGGCCACGGAAGCCGTTCCGGTGGTCGAGGCCGTGGGCCACGCCTTGAAGTGGCTCGAGGAGACCGAGGGTTACAAGCCGGACAACGTCATGTGTCTCCTGCCCACGGCCCCCTTGCGCCTGGCCGGCGACATCGAGGCCGCGATCCGTCTGTTCGAGGAAAAAAACGCGGACAGCCTGATCAGCATGACGCCGGTCCGGGACCACCCGTCCTGGATGAAGGTCGTGGATGACCGGGGCTCGGTCTGCGATTTCATCGCGGTCAAGGGGGCGCGCCCGCCCCGCCGGCAGGAGTTGAACCCCCTTTTCATCATCAACGGGGCCATCTACCTGGCTCGGCGTCATCTTCTAGGGGACCCGCCTTCCTGGTACAAAGGCCGGGCCGTGGCTTACGTCATGCCCCGCTCCCGCTCCCTGGACGTGGATACGCCCTGGGACCTCTACCTGGCCGACCTGGTACTCAAGGACGGCTGGCCCCCGGAACGTGCTTCCGAGGCGGCTCGATTCCCGAATCCGAACCGGATTCAGACCGACCTGGCCGGCCGGTTCGATTCGGCCGTGATCTGAGCGGGTCCGGGCCATGAAGGAAGGAACGGTCGCCCCCGTCAGCCTGGGCGGGGTCATGGTCGGCGACGGGCACCCGACGGTGCTGATGGCCGAACTGGGGACCTTTTTCAACCAGGACACGGACCTGGCCTGTTCATACATCGAAGCGGCCGTGAAGGCCGGCGCGCCGGTCATCAAGAGCGAGGTCCTCCACGATCCGGACGTCTGCCTGCGGGGCACGGGGCTGGAGCTTCGCTACAACCACGCCCGAGGCCAGAGGGTCGAGGACTACCGCCGGCTGATCGAACGCAAGGTCCTGTCCCTGGACGACTACGCCAAAATCTTCGGCTTCGCCAAGCAGCTGGGCGCGCCCTTCGTGGCCTCGGTCTACGACCGGGCCGGGGTGGACTTCCTCAAGGACATCGGCGCGGCCGGCCTCAAGATCGCCCGAGACAACATCGACAACGTGCCCTTGATCCGCCACGCGGCCCGGACCGGCCTGCCCCTCATCTTCGACGCAGGCCTGGCCTGGTTGAGCGAAGTCGCCCGGGCCGTGGAACTGGCCCGCCGGGAAGGCGCGGGCGGGGTCATCGTCAACCATCACCCCGGGGCCAACCCGGCCCCGGCCGAAGCCCATCACATGCGGGTCATGGGAACCTACAAAAAGGCTTTGGCCGTGCCCGTGGGCCTGTCCTGCCATTACCGGGGCGACGAGATACTCTACCTGGCCGTGGGCATGGGCGCCAACCTGCTCGAAAAAGGCGTGGTGGACGACCCGGACCGGGAGGAACAGGACCTGGTTTCAGCCGCCCGGCTGGACGATCTGGCTTCGATCGTCGGCAAGGTCCGGAACGCCTGGCTGGCCATGGGCCAGGCCCCGGCCAGGCCCATCGAGCCCCGCAACCGGTCCCGGTATAAAGGTCTGGTCACCCGCCGGGCCGTGGCCGCCGGCGAGCCGCTGGGTCCGGACAGCCTGGCCTGGGCCTTCCCGCCCCTGGGCATCCCGGTCTCCCACTGGGACCTGGTCTGCCAAGGACGGGCGGCCCGGGACCTGGCCCCGCGGCAGGTTGTAAGATGGGCGGACGTGACTTGGCCCGAGGACGGCGGTCCGGAAGGGACGCAAGCGCCATGAACCCGAACCGGGCGGAACTGGCCTGGCCTTCCGGCGACCGGCCCGGCCCATTGGATTTTTCCTTCAAAACGCCTTTCGAAGCGGGCCTGGCCATTTCCGAAGCCATTCGGCCCTGGATTCCCGAGGCCCGCCGGGGCCCGGCCCTCCGCCTCGAAGCGCTGCTTCCGCCGGACGGACCCGTGGGCCGCTACCGCCTCCGCCTTGACGACCGGGCCTTCTTCATCCGGGTCAGCTCCCGGCCCGGATGGCCCGAACGGGAAAAGACCCTGGTCGATTACCTGCACCAGGGCGGGGCGCCGGTCAACCCGATCCTGGCGGCCGGCATTCCCCTGCCCTGGCGAGGCTTTATGTACCGGATCGATATCCGGCCCCTGATCGAGGGCCGGCATTTCCAGGGCGAGGCCCGGGACGTCCGCCGGGTCGCCGAAGCCCTGGCCGCCTGTCATCGCCGGCTGGCCGGTCTGCCCATGGCCCCGACGGTCAAAAAGGCGGCGGGCCGGCGGGCCGGCGAGTTGTCCCAGGCCGTCGAGTCCCTGCGGAATGCGATCCGATCCGATAATTTCACCCTGTTCGGCGATCGGGCCGACTGGGCCGCGGCCCACCGGGACTGGCTCGCGCAAATGATCGAGGGCATCCGAACGGACCTCAGCGGCCTGGACGGAGCCCAGTGCCTGCACGGCGAGGTGCACCCCGGCAACGTGATCTTTCGACACCCGGACGGCCGGCCGGTCCTGTTGGATTTCGAACAGTCCGTGTACACCTTCGCCCCGCCGACCTGGGACCTGGCCTACATGGTCCAGCGCTTCTGCCTGGGCGAGTATCCGGACGCGGCCCCGGTCGGGAAACGGCTGGAGGCCGCGGCCCGAGGCTATGGCCGGCCACTGCCCGAACTCGCCGGCATGATCCGGCAGACGGCCTGGCACGCCATGGCCGTCATCGTCAACCGCCTGGTCACCGGAGGTATAACCACCCCACCCTCGGAATACGACAAGTTCGTCCGGCTGGAAGCCCAGGCCGGCCAACTCATGACCGCTCCGCCTCCCATGCGCCCACACCCGATTCACGACAGGCCCGCTCACACATCGAGGCGACCATGAACAGCCAGGCCTCGACCGAACTGATCGTCGAGATCGAACGCTGCTTCGACGTCAACCAGGTCCGGTACCGGGACCTGACCGTCTGGCCCCTGGTCCGCAACGCCATCCGCTGGCAGCTGCTTTATCCGGAACAAAACCATACCCGCCTGGGCGGTCCGCCGAGACCCGTCCCTCGCTTCGGCGTCCCGGCCATGCAAATTCGGGCACTCAAACAGCTTCGGGACACGGACTTCGTCTTCTACACCATCGCCCAGAACAACACCGACCGGATTCAAGGCCGGTTTTACGACCGATACACCGACCCCATGATCGATCTGGTCCGGGACCGTCACGGCTTCCTGAAAATCGAGATGGACACGCCTCCAGGTCGAAAGAAAATGCCGCGCTACGAGCCGACCCTGCTGATCGGACCGCCCCAGGCCGCCCCGCCCCGCCCCGGTCCGTCCAGGCCCGGCCGTATCGAGGGGTTCGGCGACCTGGCCCGGACCGTCGAGGCGGTGACCGGAATGGTGCGTCTGGACGAGGCCCTGTTCCTCCAGCAGGCCCGACTCGTGGAAGAGTACCGAGACTTCTTTCTGGCCCTGCTCGACTGTATCGGGCCCAAGGCCGTTTTCTTCCCCTGGTACTACAATCCGCCGGCCATGGGTCTGACCTGGGCCTGCCGGGACCTGGGCGCGGTCAGCGTCGAAGTCCAGCATGGCAAACAGGGCCGGTACCACGGGATGTACACGCATTGGACCCGGATTCCCGAAAACGGCTACCCGCTGGTGCCCGACCTTTTCTGGAACTGGGGCCGCGACTCCCGGGCCAACATCGAGCGGCACCGTCATCCAGGCGTCCGCCATCACCGGCCCATCGTCGGCGGCAACCGATGGCTGGGCCTGTGGGTCGAAGACGGCGGCTTCCCGGGTTCGCCGGAAGAGCGGGCCTTCATCGATTCGCTGCAAGAGCATGCCAAGGTCGTCCTGGTTACGCTCCAGCGCCTCCCGGACCCCATTCCCCGGCCTCTGATCCAGGCCGTTCTGGACTCGCCGTCCGACTGGTTCTGGCTGTTTCGGCTCCATCCCCTGCAGACCGGGCAGGAGCCCGCATTCATGGCCATGATGCGGAAATACGGGGTCTCCGGGTTCGAAATGCACATGGCCACCCGTTGCCCCTTGTACATGCTGTTCCGACACACGGATCATCACGTAACCGGCTATTCCTCGACCTGTTTCGAAGCCAAGGCCTTCGGGGTCCCGACCACCTTGATCCATCCCGAAGCACTGGCCTCGTACCGGGAATACATCGGACAGGGGCTTTTCGAATACGCAACCAGCGGCCAGGACATCCTGGCCCAAATCCGGCGCGCCGATTCCGGGGAAGCTCCGGAACACTCCGGTTCGTACATCGAAGCCCGCCGCGAAACCGCCATCGAGGCCCTGGCGGCGGTGTTGAAACGGGCCGAGGAGATACATCCGGAAAAATACAGGCGCGTCGGAACGCCGGGACAAAGACATCCGGAAGCTCTGGCCCTGGCCCAGCAGGGGTATTCGCTCCTGGAGGCCGGCCGGCCGGACCTGGCCCGGGCCAGCTTCGCCCGGGCCCTGACCCTGGAGGCGCCGGGCCCCGGACTGTATTACGGCCTGGCCCAGGCCCTGGTCCGGACGGGCTTTCATCAGGAGGCCGCCGAGGCGGCGGCCAGGGAACTGGATATCCAGCCCGGACATCCGGGCGCCCGCAATCTGTTGGCCGGCTTGCTCCGGTCTCCGGAGGGGAACGAGACGCGGCCCGGCGCGGCCGTCTGAAGGCCGGGCCCTCGGCCCGGGATCGATAGGGGAGGCGACATGGGCAAGGTATTCGGGTTTATCGATTCGACCAGACAGAGCTATTGGGAGGCCAGGGAAAGGGAAACGCTGGCCTTGATCGATACTCGGACCGGCAAGGTCTTCGAACATCTGACCCACCGGGTCGATTGTCCCGTCTGCCGAACCGACGACGCCGTCCCGGTCTTTGACAAGGAAGGCTTCGATTTCGTCAAATGTCGCCATTGCGGACTGCTCTATGTCAATCCCCAGCTCAGACCGGACCTGGTGGACCAAGTCTACGAACAGACCAACACGGCCACCGCCTGGATCAGCCTTCAGCAGGGCCAAAAGGAGCTCGAATGGAACGCCCGGAACAAATACCGGCCCGCCCTCGAGGCCCTGGCCGCCCTTCGGCCGGCCGGCGGTCGCCTCCTGGACGTCGGATGTTCCACCGGACAGTTCATGACCATGAGCCTGGAGTTCGGATGGTCCCCCCAGGGCGTCGAACTGAACCTCGACGCCGCCCGGATCGCCCGGGAAGACCAGGGCTTGACCGTTCACACCCGCAAACTCGAGGACCTGGATTTCCAAAAGGGAGAATTCGACCTCATCACGCTCTGGGGCGTGATCGAGCACCTCTCCGACCCCAATGAAATGCTGGCCCGGGTCCGGGGCCTGCTCGCCCACAACGGCCTGCTCCTGTGTTTCGTTCCCAACGGACACAGCCTGATCATACGACTGAGTCGAGAACACAACTCCACGGTTTCCGGTCCCTTCCATATCTGGTATTTCACTCCGCGGACCCTGGAAAACATCCTGAACGCCAATGGGTTCCGCAAGAGAGAAGAGTTCTCGATATTACCACAGATCCATGAAATTATTCATTTTTTGCAATACAATACCCTTTATCGGGAACCGGAAATGGCCTGCGAGGAAGAACTGGACCTCACGCCCGGGGACCGGGCCTGGCTGGAAGACTTCATCACTCGCCGCAAGCTGGGCTACAAGCTGATCACCATAGCCGAAAAAAGGCCGGACGCCCGCTGATCGAGGTCATCGAGGGACCCCAGCCGGGGCGGCTCCTGCCGCCGTCCCCCGTCTTATGCTCGGCCCGGAAGGGGCCGAATAGGGCCCCTCTAACCCCCCGTCTCGATCTTCTTGAGCATATGGAGTTTTTTCTGCTCATCCGACCACTTGGCCCTCCGCCGGCCGGACCCTTGTTCGATCCCGCTTGCAAAATTGCCGGATTTAGTGTTTGATGATGTTGACAGTCGGCTCCCTTCTGTCTGGTCATCGATAAGGGCACGGCCAGAAAACCGAAGCGGCGTAAGAAAAAAATCGGTCTGGGTGGCCTGAATGACCGGGGCCTGAAGAGTGGACGGGGCGTCTGGGACCTCGTCCTCGGGATGCGACACGGTCTTCGCCCGCCATGGTCCGCCAGGACCGGGGCGGGTGCGGTATTGAAAACGGCAGGAATCCGTCCCGCCAAAAGACGCGTCGTGACGGACAGGTTTCCAATCGCGAAAACAGGACCAGGTGTATGAAAGCGCAACAGCCAACGATTTCGGTCTGCATTGACGGAAAAAATCATATTTGGCTGATCGTGAGCAGTTTTGCACTCGATGGGGGAGCGCCCGCCGAGCATCGGTGGTGCCAGAAATGCGGGGCCTTGACCCAGGTCATGATTGACGAGTCCGGGGAGGCGGTCGTGCTTACGGACGGAAATGCCGAGCCCTATCTGGTGTTACCGAAAATTCTCGATATCATGATAAAATCCTGACGATTTCCGATCCAGCTCCCCGACTTTTCCCGGCATGGGCCGCACCCCCCGCGACCCTCACCAGCGCCCTCCGGCCCCGGTTTCGAGGCCATGGTCCAGGCGGACCCCGGGTCGAACGCCAAGAGCCGCATATAATTTAAATCCACCAAATCAAATGGTTGCATCAAAATACGCCCATTCCGGACCGCTCGATCCGGCCATGGCGGCTCCAATTCCGTACCCCCCTTTTTTCCAGGCGGACCAGAGTTGACAATTGCCTGAGAATACGTTAATTTAGATCGACTGATTCCACTGGAAACCAAATGGATACGGCGGGTTGATATGACCGATCCGGAACTCAAACTGATCTTTTCGCAAGCGCAGATCGCCTCGAAAGTCAAGGAACTGGCCCAAGACATATCCCGGACCTACGCAGGCCGAAATCCGGTTTTACTGGGCATTCTCAACGGCGTCTTCATGTTCTACTCCGACCTGATCAGACAATTGACCATTCCCGTTTCCGTCGATTTCGTCCGCCTGGCCAGCTACGGCGCCGGCTCTCAATCGTCGGGCCGAATCGAACTGACCAAGGACGTCGAACTGGAGATCAAGGGAAGGGACGTCCTCATCGTCGAGGATATCGCGGACAGCGGCCTGACTCTCAACTATCTGGTCAAGCATCTGTCGGGATTCGAGCCGACTTCGGTCCGAATCTGCGCCCTGATCGATAAGAGTGAAAGGCGTGAAGTGCCGGTCGACCTGCATTTCGTCGGCTTCAAACTCGAAGCGGGCTTCCTGGTCGGCTACGGTCTGGACTATAATGAACAGTACCGGTATCTTCCGGAGATATATCATCTGACCCTTACTTAAACCCGGCTTTTGTGGTTGGCTTGATGGCGAGGCGTCGAAATGCATAGCGAAACGCGAAGTTGGCTCGCTTTTTGGCCGCGGGCGTATCATAATGATACGCCCTGGCCGACAAGCGGGCCACGAGTGTTGCAACACGCATTTAGACGCCGGGGTGGAAGACGACTGCAAAATCCGGGTTAAAAGCCCAGGGGGCAAAGTATGATCGTCGCATGCGAGAACTGCGGGACCCGATTCAACGTGGACTCCGACCGCATCAAGGATGAGGGGTCCACGGTCAGGTGCTCCATATGCCGTCATGTCTTTCGGATCTTCAGGCCAGCCGACGAAGGTCCGACACCCATGCCCCAGGCCTCGCCGGACATGGCGCCCGACGAGGCCATCGGGTCCGTTGAAGGATTCGACGATCTCGAGGATGACGGTTCCGGCCTGGACGATGCTTTCGACATGGGCGGCCTTGACGACGACCTGGGTCTGGGCGGCGACGACGGCATGCCCGACCTCGGAGGCGACGACGACCTGGGCCTGGGCGACGACATGCCCGGTCTGGGCGGCGACGACGGCATGCCCGACCTCGGAGGCGACGACGACCTGGGTCTGGGCGACCTGGGCGGTCTGGGCGACGACGACGGCATGCCCGACCTCGGCGGCGATGAAGACCTGGGCCTGGGCGACGACGACGGTCTGGGCGATCTGGGCGACCTGGGCGGGGACGACGATCAGGCCGATCTGGGGGGTCTGGGTCTGGACGATCTGGACGAGGAACCGGGCGCCCCGGAAGCGGCCGCAATGCCCATGGACGACCTGGGATTTGGGGAGGAAGCAGCCGAGCCGCCTCGCGACTGGGATACCGAATCCGGGGAAGGCGACGACCTGTTTGGCGAGGACGAAGAGGACGACTTTTTCGAAGCTGACGAGATGGAGGGCCTCGACACCGCTCCAGGCCGGGCGCAACGCGGTCGGGGCCGGGGCCTGCTCTGGGTGCTGATCGTTATCCTGTTCTTGATCGCGGTCGGGGCCGGCGTCTGGTTTTTCGCGCCCGAGTTGTTCGCGCCTTTGGGTCTGGGTCCGGAGATGGCCGAGGAGATTCCGGACGACCCGACCGGGAAAAGCGGCATTTCCATTCCCAAGGAAAGCGCCCAGTTCTCCTATATCCAGAACGAAAAAGCGGATCAATTGCTGGTATTGACCGGCCTGGTCAAGAATTCATTCCAGACGTCGCGCAGTTTCATCCGCCTCAAGGGCCTGTTGACGGACGAGAAAAAACAGGTCCTGGCCAGCAAGCTGTTTTTCGCCGGCAACGTCCTGACCGAGGATGAACTCAAGACCTTGCCCATGGATGAAATCGACCGGCGCCTCAGCGTCCGGGGCGGGCAAAAGGGCGTGAACATGAACATCGGACCGGGACAAAGCATTCGCTTCATGGTAGTATTCGACAAAATCCCGAAAACGCTACGGGAATATACGGTGGAGGCCTTCAGTTCCGAGCCCGGCTCGGCGAAGAAATAGCGCGGACCGTCCACCGAATCTGAAACGACCACTCCCCGGCGGCCCGGTTCATATCAGGCGGCGCGACCGGGGTTGTTTACTTTCGGCGCCAGCCGTCGGGCTGTCCGCTCCCTGGACCGGGCCGGTCCGCCGTCGAGGAGAGACGTCATGGCCTTAAGCGGTCGGGATTTGAAACGACTGGCTCGCAAGCCGCTGACAGCGGCGATTGACAAAATCGATTTTGTCAAGATACTCGAACGCATTGCCGGTTCGGAGTCCGGTCGGGCCTGGTATGAACGCACCGGCGATTCCCTTCCGGCCTACGCGGACCAGGAAGAGATTGTCCAACGAACCATCGAGTTGACCGAAGCCGAACTGTCCTCCCGGGGTGAATCCGCCCCCTTGAAGGAAATCGAGGACAACGCGCGTCTGATCTCCTGCCGTTACGACTTCGACCTGCACGTCATGGCCAGGACCGCGGTCATGACCGCCCTGGACCATCTGTTCGTCAACGAAGACAAAAGTCGCCTGTTTGTATCCGCGGACCGTCGGGAACTGGCCCATCTGGACCGCCTGCGCCAGGCCCGCCAGGACAATATCGGGGTCGTTTACCTGGTCAATCATTCCTCCCATCTCGACGAGTTCATTACCGACGTGGTCCTGGCGCAGTTGGGCATCGGCCTGCCTTTGTTCGCCGCCGGCACGAACATGATGGCCACGCCCTCGGTGGAACGGATTCTCATGCTGGGCTCGTA
>JAHJTB010000555.1 GCA_018830135.1 Pseudomonadota bacterium
CAGCCGGTCCCCCTGGACCTGCTTGAGGTAGCCCACGCCGTCGCCGTTGAGCTCGGCCGGCGCGAGCACACCGTAGCAGATGGCGAGCAAGGCCAGCAGACCCAGCACGGGGAGCAGCCCGTCCTGTCCACGTGTCCTGGCTGGAACCCTGGTCGTCGCCATCGCGCTACCTTGCTTGGAAACGAGGGTCTGGCGCAAGATACCAGTGGATCGTGACCTACATGTCGCATACAATGCCCACCTTCAACCCAGGCCTGGACAAATAAGTGCCTGTAATGGCGCTGTAAACCAGGCCGGGCCAGGGGCCCGCGGCGCTCCGCGGGCCACGCTGTTCGCGAGGGAGATTGAACGTGAACCGGAGTCTATTGAGCCAACGCTACGTTCCGCTACGCAAGCTGGCTGCCGGTGGGATGGGAGAGATCTACCTGGCTCGACAGGCCGGCATGGAGGGGTTTCAGCGGGAGGTTGTGCTCAAGCGGATTCATCGCCGCCTCAGCGATCACCCGAAGGCTGTCAGGATGTTCCTGGACGAGGCGCGCCTGGCCGCGGCGCTGAGCCACCCCAACATCGTCCAGATCTATGACGTCTGCCAGGAGGACGGCACCTACTTCATCGTGATGGAGCGGATCCGCGGCACGAGCCTGCGGGAGCTGGCCGAGACCGCGACGCGCCAGGGCAAGATGCTCCCGATGGAGCAGGTGATCAACATCATCATCCAGGTGCTCGAGGGGTTGCGCTACGCGCACAACTTTCACGATGACACGGGCCGCGCGCTCAAGATCGTACACAGGGACATCTGCCCCACCAACATCCTGATCACCTATGACGGGGCGGTGAAGCTGGTCGACTTCGGGATCGCGCGGGCCGAGGGACAGTTGCTGCAGGAGACCGGCATGCCCTCGGGCAAGTTCGCCTACATGTCCCCGGAGATGATCCGTGGCGACGCCGTGGACGCGCGCTCCGACCTGCGCAGCGTGGGTGTGCTGCTCTACGAGCTGACGGTGGGCCAGCGGCTCTTCAGGGCGACCTCGCTCCCCGCGATGCAGCGCATCCTCGACGATCCCATCCCGCCGCCGACCTTCTCCAGGGCGGGCTACCCCGTTGATCTCGAGATCATCGTCATGCGCGCGCTGGAGAACAACCCGACCGATCGTTTCCCCAATGCGGAGTCTCTGCTGGAGGAGCTGGAGCTGTTCGCCTTTGGCACGGGGATGCGGATCTCGCGGCTCCGGCTGGGCCGCCACGTCAGCCAGGTGATGGGTGTACGCGATCGCGACGCCCTCGCCGCGGAGGAGACCTCCGAGGTCGAGGCGACGAAGGCCGAGCCGGTCCAGGAGGAGCTCGACTTCGATCATGACGGCATCTTCGCGCCCGAGGACCCTCACGGCTCCGTGCCCGACGTGGGGCCCGGGCCAGCCGCGGGCTCGAGGACGAGCAGCGTCGCGGAGGCGATTCAGCAGGCGAACGAGGCCATCGCGGAGCTCGTCTCCGCAGCCGAGGAGGAGGAGGAGGAGGAGGGCCTGACGATCGAGATCCTCCCCGGCGCGCAGGCGCGCCTGCGCGCGGACACCGTCCCCCCGGAGGGCCAGGCCCGGCGCAAGGAGTCGACCCAGGTCGTGACCGACGACATGATCGAGCTGGATGAGGGATCGCATCACGACGCATCAGACGAGGAGATCGATTTCGATCTGGACTTCGGGGAGCCCCTGCAGGCCGAGGAGCCCACGGGGCGCAGGCGCGTTGCTACGCCGCAGCCGGAGCCGCAGCCGCAGCCGGAGCCGCAGACGCGCCGTGAGCGCCGGCTGGACCGGTCCGCTGCCGCGCCCGAGGCGTCACCCGATCTGAGGCGGGCCCTGGCCGATATCTCCCAGGAGCTCAAGGCCGGGGAGGCCTCGGACCGCCAGCGCGAGGCCGCCCTGGGCCGCGTGGTCCATGTGGCCGGCGATACCGAAGGGCTGACCCCTGGTGACGCGGAGGAGCGGCCGGCCGATCTGATCAACGATCTGCTTGGCCTGGCGGCCGTGCCGGCGGCGGAGCAGGAGCAGGTTCCCGGGGCGCAGCTCCCTGCCAGAGGTGACGAGCTGGAGGTGGTGGACGGCGCGACCCCGCGGCCGCTGGACGACCTCGAGCTCTCGGACATGGACCTGGAAGGGGACTCACTGATCCTGGAGCCCGACAGCGAGGGCCTGGCCGGCCGGGGAGGGGACGACGGATCGGCGGACGAGGAGGATGACGGCCTGGATGACGGCCTGGATGACGGGATCATCGAGCCGGATCCGCGAGCGGCGGAGGTCAGGGTCGAGGAGATCGAGGATCTGGCGCTGATCTTCGAGGATCTGGACGATCTGGACGGGCCGACGATCCAGGACCTCTCCATCCCCCTCGCAGCAGCCCCGGCGCAGCCGGTGACCTTCAAGCCGGTCGCGGCGCGCGAAAGCCCGCTGGAGGCCGCCGGTCCGCCGGATCAAGCATCAAACTCGCGGGCTGTGACGGTGGCGGCGATCTCAGTGGTCCGGGCCATCGCGGCGACGCCGCTGGCCCGGGGCAAGCGCCCCGGGCGCAGATCCCGCCGAGGAGCTCGTCCGCGCCAGCGCGCGCGCCGCAAGGTCCGCCGGTCCGGCCCGCAACGCAAGGGCCGAGGAGGGGCAACACGTAAGAATCGACCAGCGACGGCCCAACACTAGAAAATTGACGCCACCGTCACTCGTTGTTACGATAAAAACCCATGAATACGACACTTTTGGACCGACTGCGAGGCTTTCAGATTCCCCCCACCACGTTGTTGGTTGCGGGACAGTACGTGGTGGCGCGTCTGTCCGGGGTCGAGTTCGACGGGATCATCGACTCCCCCGAGTTTGGCTTCCAGCGTCCTTTCGACGTCGATTTCGGCAAGATGATGGTACGCACGGCATCCCACCTTCTCGGCGGAGACGTCTGCGGTCGATATGGGTTTGTCGAGCAGCTCGAGCTCTCGATGCTGATGGACCATCGCATCGTCTCCGAGCGGTGGACCGACGCGACGGACCTGCAGAGCTTCCTCGTCGCGCTCGCCTCCAGCAAGATGAGCCTGCAGGTCGAGGACGAGGCGCTCTTCACCTGCAACCTCTACTCGTTCTCCAAGGGCGAGCTGGTGATCGCCTACTTCATGTGGCGGCAGCAGGAGGCCTACCTCTCGGCGCTCGATCGGTATTGTGTCTATGTGCTCTCCAAGGGCTCCAGCCCCGACACCGTGGCCAACATCCTCGATGGCCTCGGCCCGCTGGAGAAGGAGGAGATCCTGCGCCAGAACGGCATCGAGTACTCCGGGCTGCCATCCTGGCAGCTTCGCGGCGCCGGCGTCAGCCTGACCGCCGAGAACAAGATCGCGGTCGAGACCAACCTGCCCGAGGATAACGCCTACCGGCCCTACCTCCAGCAACACCTCGGTTGACCGGACCCGCACCCCCGCAGCCGTGAGCTTCCGATACGCCAGTAAGCTTGAACGGCGGGTTGTCCGCAAGGCGGGCGCGGCCATCTGCGATCACGGGCTGATCGCCGCGGATGATCGGATCCTGGTCGCCGTGTCGGGTGGGAAGGACTCACTCTCGATGCTGCGGGTGCTGCGGCAGCTGCGCCGCCGCTCCCCCGTCCCCTTCGAGTTGATCGTCGTCACCGTACACCAGGGGGCGGCGGGGTTCGACGCGGACAGGCTGGAGGCCTACTACAAGCAGGAGGGCCTCGACTACCGGATCGTCCACGTCCCGATCGATCAGATCCTGCAGGAGAAGCTCGCGCCGGGCGCGACCCCCTGCTCCCTCTGCTCCCGGATCCGACGGGGCGTCCTCTACAACCTCGCTCCCGCGGTGGGATGCAATAAGATCGCGCTCGGGC
>JAHJTB010000140.1 GCA_018830135.1 Pseudomonadota bacterium
AATCTCAAGGACGCCGCCACCGTGCTGGCCGCCCTCCGGGACTACGCCGACATGCACGGCCCGGAGTGAACATGGGGGGCGGGCGCATTCCTCGCGAATGGCCGGGGGGTTGGCCCGCCAACTGAATAAATACTCTTTTCCCTTGCATGTCGATACCTCGCACCGAACTCAACCGCAGAATCCGGGTTAAAGATGATTGGGAGTCGAACCCGCCCCTGAACGTATTGGCCGCCCAGGGTCCCGCGGAGGGACCGCGGGTCTTTTTGGAAAAAAGCCAATCGGTTTTGAGGGAGGACCGTATGGACCTGTTGTATACACCCGAGGAAGAGGCTTTTCGTTCGGAAGTCCGTGAGTTTGTGGCGGCCGAACTGGCGCCCGTGGCGAACCGCATCGAAAAGGAAGAGATCAGCCCCCGGGAATTTGTTCGCAAGCTGGGGGCGCGGGGCTACCTGGGCGACCTGTATCCGCCGGAAATCGGCGGGACCGGCCGGGGCATCGTCCATGACACGATCGTCTCCGAGGAAGTGGCTTATGTCAGCCCGGCCGCCGACGCCATGCGAGCCGTGTCCACCGTCTTTTGCGCCGCGCCCCTGTTCCGGTTCGGTTCGCCCCGGCAGCAGGAGGAGTTCCTGCGCCCGCTCATTACCGGGGAAAAACTGGGGGCCATCGGCATTTCCGAACCCAATGCCGGATCGGACGCCGCCGGGATGCAGACCCGGGCCCTCAAGATGGGGGACGTCTACGTCGTCAACGGGCAGAAGCACTGGATCACCAATGGCAGTGAGGCCGATCTGGTCTTGCTTTTCGCCATCACCAACCCGGACGTGCACGCCCATCAAGGCATGAGCGCCTTTATCGCCCAGCCGTCCCGGCCGGGTTTCACGGTGGTCCAGGACATGGCCGCCATGGGGCTGCACGGCACCAGCCACGCCCACCTGCGCTTCGACGACATGGGACTGCCCCTGGACCACCTTGTGGGCGAGGAAGGAAACGGCTTCCATGTTTTGACCGACGAACTGGCCAGCGAGCGGATCGACATCACTTCCCGCACCCTGGGCTGCGCCCGCCGCCTGTATGAGGAAGCCCTGCGGCACTCGGCGCGCCGGGAGCAGTTCGGCCGCAAAATCCGCACGTTCGAAGGAGTCAGTTTCAAGATCGCCGAGATGAAAATCGATTTGGACGCGGCCCGGCTGCTTCTGCTGCGTGCGGCCCGCATGTACGACCAGGGCCTGCCCGTGGTCAAGGAGGCGGCCATCGCCAAGCTGTTCGCCGCCGAACGGGCCTTCCAGATCGCGGACAAATCGCTCCAGATACACGGCGGATTGGGCTACTCCAAGGATCACGTCGTGGAAAAGTTTTTCCGCGACGTCCGGGTCTTCCGTCTGGGCGGCGGGACCGATGAAATTATGAAATTCCTGATCCAACGGGAGGAATATCGGGACTTCGGCCTGATGTGAACCGGCCGGGCCTTTCGCCGCCACGGCGCGGGAGGCCGCACGAAACCCGATTCCCGGTATTGTTCCATATACCGCCCGCCCTGCCGGAGGGCCTTGTACGGCGGTCACGCCCATCGGCCGACCGGCGGGGCGGGCCGTCTTCATCCGGCGCGGGTTATCGCGGGTTCCCAAGCTCCTGGTTGGGAACCCGATCCTGGAAGCTCCAGCGTCCTACCTTCTCCTTCATGGCCTTGGTTTTCACCAGGGCCGATCGATACGGAATAAGGAGTTGAAGCAGAGCTTCAAGGCGAAATGGCGTTCCCAAGCCGGAGCTTGGGAACGAGCGGAAAGGATGATCTCCGTCTCCTCCTCCGCCCCTCTCCCCGCTCAAGCGCCGGCCCATTCCGGAGTCCGGGCGGCGCGTTAATCTCTCTTGGGCCGCCTCTGGGAAAACCGCTTGGAAAGCATAACCGGATTGGGGTATCCTCGAACCCCGTTCGTTATGTCCGGCATGGAGAGGGAGGATGAAAGTCGAGACCCGGCTGGGCCCGGAAAGTGCGGGCCTGATACTGGAAGGCGGCGGCATGCGCGGCATCTACACCGCCGGCGTGCTGCGGTGCTTCATGGACCATGGCCTTTGGTTCCCTTACGTGATCGGCGTGTCCATGGGCGCCTGCAACGGGGCCAACTACCTCGCCCGCCAACCCGAACGTAACCGGATCGTTAACACCCGGTTCGTGAACGACCCCCGGTTCCTCAGCTACCGCCGGCTCCTGACCGGGGGCGGGCTTTTCGGCATGGACTTCATCTTCCACGACATCCCCTTTCAACTGGTCCCCTTCGACCTGGACGCCTTTCTGGCAGCGGATGAAAAGTTCTGGCTGGCCGCGGCGGACTGCGAAAGCGGTGAAGCGGTCTACTACGAAAAGAACGAGATGGGCCTGGAGTTTTTGACCGTGCTCCGGGCCGGGTGCAGCCTGCCGCTGGTCCAGAAATACGTGGAATTTGGAGGCCGGAAACTCCTGGACGGCGGTTTGGCCGATTCCGTGCCGCTGGGAAAAAGCCTGGCCGACGGCAACCGGAAAAACGTGCTCGTTCTGACCCAGCCCCGGGGGTACCGCAAAAAAAGGTCTTCGGCCGTCCGCCTGGTCCGGTGGCGATATCGCCGCTTCCCCCGGCTGGCCGACGCCTTTGCCCGGCGGCACATACAGTATAACGAAACCATGGACCGGATCGACCTCCTCGAGGCGTCCGGCGAGGTTTTCGTCGTCCGCCCGTCCGAGCCGCTTCCGGCCGGTCGGACCGAACGAAACAAGGACCGCCTCTACCTGGCCTACGACCAGGGGTATACGGACATGAAGACCCGCTTCGCGGCCCTTCTCGAATACCTGGGCCTCCCGAACGAATCGGGGCGCATGGACCCTGGCCGGCCGAAAAGGGAAAGGGGACCCTTGGAGACGGATCGGTAAACGCTCAGGAACGCAGAAAAACCATCTCGGTTACCCGCATCACGTCTTCCCCCTTCTGGGTCAGTTCGACCGACACCCGGGCAATCCGGCCCTGGGTATCGATTACCCGCGCCAGGGCAACCACTTCCCGGGTTGGATCGGCCGCTTTCAGAAACTGCATATCACAGTTCAAGGGCAGTCCCACGAGGCCCAGGGAGTTGGCCACGGCCGCCATGGTCTGTTCGGCAAGGGTAAACAAGGCGCCGGTGTGAGTGTACCCGAGGAAATTGGGCAGTTGGGAACCCCCGGGCAGGCGGGCCGCAACCCGACCCGGCTCGAATTCGGTATACTTGATGGACAGGGCGCGGGCCAGCGGAGAATCCTCCAAGGCCCGGCGCAAGGCAGGCAAATCCTCTTTTTTAATGGCATCCCGGACGGCATCCGGTTCACTGGCGATTTCTTCGACGGCCAGTTTATGACGGTTTCGCTCCTCCAATCCCCGGGCCAGCCAGGAAACGGCCTCATTATACGGGGTGGGGATATCGAGGCGGCGGCCTTCGGAAACGATCACTTCGTTCAAGTTGCCGATCTCGGTGGGGCGTCCGGCTTCCACGTCCTGGAGCATGGAAACGCGGTTGTCCTTGGTGGAACCGAATGCTTTTAGTGAAAACGCCAGGGGATCGTCCAGTTCGGGAAAGTCGATGCCCTTGGCCCGGGCCACCTGGGCCAGCTCCCGGGAAAGCGCCCCGATGATTTTCACGGTTTCTTCATGCTTGACGGCGATACCGCCCGTCAGCCCGGTCAGGGCGGCCACTACGTTGGAGGAGACATTGGCGATCAGTTTCTTCCAGATGGCGCCGTTGATGTCCAGGGTGGGGTGCACGTCCAGGCCCACGTCCTGGAACCGCCTGACGATATTTTCAAAACCCGGACGGGAAACTCCGTCGTATGGTCCGATCACCAGCAGGGGACCCAGCCCGCCCACGTACCTGACTTCGTTCATGCTGACCGGCATGCCGGAATGCGCGGTGATTCCGCCGATAACGCGCTCCGGTCCCACGGTCTCGGCAATCACTTCCAGATTCCCGAGGCCGTTTTGAACCGAGAGAACGACGGTCTCATCCCCGATCATGGGTCTGGCGCTTTCGATGGCCGAGCGGGTGTGGTAGCCCTTGACGGCCACCATGACCAGGTCTTTGACCCCCACCGATCCGACATCCGAAGTGATGGTCATCCGGAAGTTGCTTCGTTCGCCGTCAGGCCATTGCAGCCACAGTCCTTCCCTTTCAATGAGGCGAACCCGTTCCTCGATCACTTCGATGAGGGTGACCTCAAATCCTTTTTCCGAAAACAGACTGCCGAAAATGGTTCCCAGCACACCGGCGCCGACGATCGCTATTTTCATGCTTCATCCTTCCTGTCGAATGTCAGGGCCCTGGACGGTTGTTTTCTCGGCAGGACCTTTCATCCGGAAATGTGCGGCAGGCCCTGCAATAGAATACTACCGGCATATCCGGGTTCAGGGAAGTGGCGAGGGAGGGCCTGTTCCGAATTGGGCATCGAGGATGTGGACCTTTATGACGGGACTCGCCCCGCATCGGCCGCCGCGGTCCAGAAGCACTTCTCACCCGAGGAAATCAAGGCGGCTGACCTGCGGACAAGACATTTCAGCGGGCGCCGCCATGGGTCCGTGCCTTCCGAGGGCGCTGCAAAATCGATTCACGAAAACCTTTTAAAATAAGCGGACATCGCCGCCAGCGCCCTGATGGCCCGAAACGATGAATCGAAGACCGGGATGCCCCGCGATTCCAGCATGCGGATCGTCTCGTCCTCGGCCGCGTCCCGGTTGCTCTGCCACATCACAAAAGGCTTGCCCGGACTTTTAAGCCCGGCCAGCATTTCGGCCAGGGTTTCCAGGTTGCGGCGGTCCGCTGATTTCCGGCTGTCCGGCCGGTCGTGCATGAAACCGAGCAGACCCGGCGGGATGGCCATCAGCGTGGCGTCCACATTCTCGTCAGCGGAAATGGAGCGCATACAGCCGAAAAATCGGGGCAGGTCGGACAGGTGGAACTGGACGGAAAGCCCGTAGTCGAAAGGATTCGCCGGCACCTCCCAATTCGGCATGGCGCCGGCCAGGGCCTCGCGGCCGGCCGGACTCAATTCCGCCATTCGCAGACCGTTCAATTCGCAGGCGTCCGTGGTCAGGACCCCTTCGCCGCCCGACTGGGTGATCACGGCCAATCGGTCGCCGGACAGCGGCTCCAAAAAGGAAAAGGCCTTGATGACATCGAAAAAATCCTCGGCGGTCTCCGACCAGACCGCCCCGGCCTGTCGGATCGCATCGTGGAAAATCACGTCGTTTTCCAGGGCCATCGAGCCCGTGTGCGAGGCCGCCGCCCTGGCCCCGGCCGCGGTTCGTCCGGATTTGAGGATCACGACCGGCTTCCTTCGGGCCGTTTCCCCGAGCAGTTGGAAAAAACGCCGTGCATCGCCCCGCAAGGACTCCAGATGCAGCCCGATGATCCGGGTACTCGGGTCCCGGGCCATGTACTCGAGGGCGTCCGTTTCCGTGACCGCCATCTTGTTGCCCGTGTCCAGGACCTTGTTGGCCCCGATTCGCTCGCATATCCAGCTTAACCGGGCGTCGTAAAAACCGGACTGGAAGATGAACGACGCGCCGCCCGGCCTGGCGATCTCCGCCGGGTTGAAACTCACGATCAGCCGGTTCCTCGTGTTGACCGGGCTCAGGGTGTTCGGGCCGACCAGATAAAGGCCCTTTTCCAGAACCAGGGCCGCCAGTTCCGCCTCCAGCCTGCGCCCTTCGTCGTTGCTGTCCGAAAAACCGCCGCTGACCACCACCACCCGCCGGATGCCGGTGGCCGCGCATCGGCGTACCACCTCCAGCGTCGCCCCCGGCGACACCGCGCTGATCACCAGGTCCACCGTCTCCGGGATCGAATCCAGGTCCGGGTAGGCCTTGACCCCGGCCACCGTTTCGGCCGTGGGATTGACCGGGTAAAGACGGCCCGTGAAACCGGCCCGAACCATGTTGTTCATCAACATAAAGCTCGGCTTGACCCGGTTGTCGCTCGCCCCGACAATGGCGACGCTCCGCGGGTTGAAAAACAAGTCCAGGAAGTGAGTCTCTTGTTCCATATGACCGTCCTGTCCGGTTTGAACATGGAGGGCGGGCGTATTCCCCGAGGCTTGCAGCCGGGTCAGCCCGCGAACCAATAATGGATTACTTCCTTATATGTCGAATATTCCCCGCGGCAAGGCCGCGGGGGGGCTTCAATATCCGTGAGGGACTATAAAAATACCCCATCCGGGCTTTGGTTGGCAAGGCCCCCGGGCGCCCCCGGAAACCACTCAATGATCGGGGCATATTATTTTTCAGCCGCCCGCGGGGCCTTTGGCCGAAGGACGACTCCGGCGCCGAGTCCCTCACTATATATGGAAAAGGCGGCGACAGGGCGGTCCTACGTTGCCACCAACCACTGAACAGTTACGCTGCCTCGGAATTCCCCGTGCGAAAGGCCCGCCGCTGGTCGAATCAAAGCCCCTCCAGGCCGAGGGCGGCCAGGGTATGCCCGGCGGGTGCGCCGGTCTTCACGTCCCAGCCGCGTTCCTCGTAGTAATCATCGAGCATGCGGTCCACGTCCTTTTCTTCGAGGCGGGCGGTCTTGTAATAATCCATCAGATAATATTCGGAGTCCTCCCCTTTCAAGGGAGAAAACCAGACTTTGGGCGGCCGATCATCCTGGCGGGAAAATCCGGCGCTGACATTGAGGAGCCTGGCCAGGTTCCAGGCCCGGGCCCCGGCTTCGAGCAGCGCTTCCGGTGTGGTCTCGATGCCGGTGACCGCGGTATAAAGCCCGGCCACGGTCGGGGCGTCGTAGAACCGGTTGATATAGAGCCTGTGGCAGAGGCCCAGGCAGTTGGACAGCGAGAGCCAGTCTTCCGTATGCCGGGTCAGACGGCCGACATTGAAGGCCTGGGGCGTGAATATTCGTTTCAAGGCATCATCGGTAAGGCCGATCGTTTTGGCCCCGTTCAGCCATTGCTGGATCGGCCGGCCCGGATTATAGGATGCGGAGCCCAGGGACCCGGCAATACCCGCGCAGCCCCCGCTTCTGGCCGGATTGGTCATTTGGGCCAGGGTGGCCGTCCCGAATCCGGTCAACCTTGGATCAGCGAGCCAGGGGTAGCCCTTGATGTGCAACACCGATTCTTCGGCTCCCCGGCCGATTTTTACCGCCGCCCCCACCAGTCCCTCGGCCAGGATGGCTCCAAAATCCTGTTTCCGGGCGGTCATCTCCAAAAGACGCATGGTGGTTTCATAATCATCGTCCAGCGTCAAACCCGCGGTATCGTTTCGGTCGATGATCCCGTTTTGGAATAGATGAACCGCGAAATCCTTCACGGCTTCGAAAGAGAACAGGCAGATGCCGTACCGATTGGCCGCATCCAGGTATTTGACCGATTTTCCGTATTCCTCCTCGATGTCGGCCCCCGGGAAGTATCTCATGGAAAAATGGGTTAGGTAGGAGAGCATCCCGGCGTTGGGCCCTTCCCGGAGGCTGATCCTTTCCTTGTCCGCCGTGGGGCACCCGGCGCAGGCCAGGGACTTTCTCGATCGGTAGTGGAGGTCTTTGACGTCGGGCAGATGGGCGATGGAAACGCGGGTCCCGTTCCCCGAGACCTTGGCCTTGATTCTGGCCCAGTCCGCGGTCATGCCGAAATACCCGCCCTCGAGCAGGGTATCGCGGAGGCGGTAGTTCAATATCCGCCCTTCCATTTTATTGACGAGGCGCCGAAGTCCCCGGGGATCGGCCACCCGCACGCCCCGGCTGCCCTGGACGGCCACGATGGCCTTGATGTTCTTGGAGCCCATCACGGCGGGAAGCCCGCCGCTTCCCAGGGTCCCGCCCTTGTCGATCGAGGTGACCGATATCTTGACCCGGTTTTCTCCGGCCGGACCGATGGGGATGACGCTGCATGGTTCATGGCGGCGTCTCAGGGCGTCGACCGTCTCGAAGACGTCCCGCCCCCACAAATCCGCGGCATCGCATATGTCGACGCGTCCCTCTTCGACCTTGATATACACCGGCTTCGCCGCCCGGCCGGTAACGGTCAGGCAGTCGAAGCCTGACAACTTGAGCATCATGGCGAAATGGCCCCCGCCGCAAGCCGTGGCATAGGCGTTGTTAACGGGGAATCGGGTGGTGACGAACAGTTCCGCCGCGCCGGGAACGATGGTCCCGGAAAAAGGCCCGGCGCCGATGAGAATGTGGTTTTCCGGGGCCAGAGGGTCTGTTTCCGGTGGAATGAGATCCCGGGCCAGGCGATTGGTCATCCCCCAGCCCCCGATGAATTTGTTCAGGAATTCAGGATCGAGGGGCATTTTTTCAAATTTACCCCGGCTGAGGTCCACAAAGGCCATTTGGCCGGCATATCCTGGAAGGGTCATTTATATCTCGCCTTTTTTCTTAACCCGAATTTGACACTTGCCTTCTGCCGCGGCGTCCCACATGCAGGGCGGGCGTATTCCTCGCGGCCTGCCGCGAGGAATGCGCCCGCCCACCACACAATGGTCTTTTCCTTACATGTCGAAGGTTTTCGCAGCAAGGCTGCGGGAATCTTCAACTGCGTGCCGCAACGCGCGTTTTCCGGCTTTTGACTTCGACGTATCATGTGATACGCCCGCGGCACAAAACCGGTCCAACTTCGCGCTTCGCTATGCATTTCGACACCTCGCTACGAACTCAACTGTAAAATCCGGGCATGAATTTCGAATGGATGCCCTTAGCACTTCGAGATTTTGCGATTCTATCAATTTTCCGGCGCTCTGAAAACCGTGAACCGCGGTTTATGCCCGGAGGAGCCGGACAAAGCGGTGAAATTGGAACCGGGTCGGATTCTTTGGAGAAAATTATATAAATAACTGATATTAAATTTGAATTGGTTTTTTGGCTGTTGCGTTTGGCCGTGTTGGATCGCCTGTTGGAATATTTACACGGCGGATTGCTAAGGACCGGGTACCCAGGTATATTCGTCAGTAGGGAGCACCACGCCTTTCCACTCCGTCACAACTAACGGGCGGTACTGAGTCATGGCTGATGAAAGGATTTGGTATAAACCGGGTGAAAATGGAGGGGGCACCCGGCCCTCCAACCGGATTATTATAATAAATTCAAGATGATCGGATATGATCAATGCCGCTGCAAGGGGAAAGAACCTTGTCTTGGAGGCTCGAAACATGGAACTGTCCAAATTTGCTATATAATTTGGAGTAAATATGACTCGGCTCTCATGGAAATCCCCCCATTGGAAAAGTGGAGGGATATATCGTGAAGAAGAATTACGACATCCTCGACCGGATTTACCCGTTCAGCACCACTAATGGCCCGGAATTACGAATTCATCAAGGCTTACCGCGACCATCCGGCCGTCCAAGACTCAACGATGCATATAGGCGCGCTTAGAGGCCGTTCCGACAAGCCCGGCGCGAGGCATACCACAGAAGGAAGGCATTTCGCCATGTTGGCTGATCGACCAAAGACCGAACCGGACCGGGCCCTTCAGGGGATCGGCATACTTTTATCGGAATTGCGGTTTCTGTCCAATTCCCTATCATTTCATAAGAGCCGCAAGTCAAAGCCGGGCGGAACTGAGGTATTGATATGAGGGACCGGCTCAATGCATTTTTCAAGTGGGATAGGGACGAGCGGCCTGAAATCATCGAAGCCAGGCAGCGTTTTTTCAATCAAGTGCTCTATCCTTTTCTTTTATTCGGCCTCTTTGCGGTGATCATGGGCTGTCTCCAAGCCTCGAAGCATGGACAATGGGGCTTTGCCGTTCTCTATGCCGGAAGCTATTTTCTGTTTTTGTTAACGGCCCGTCCCGGTGCATCCTATTCTTTATTCTTCCGTTCGCTAAGCCTGATTTTCGCCCTGGTCGTCATTTCCATTCTGATTCTGATTAGAATCGGCCTCAGCGGAGTCGGCCTCGAGCTTCTTATCCTGGCCTGCGCGTTCTCATCGGCCATGCTGGGAAAAAGGGCCGGCTTTTTTCTTGTGGGTATCAGTGTTCTCGCCGCCGCAATCATCGGCGTGGGAATGGTTACAGGTTTGGTGCCGATTCGGCCGGAACGCATGTTGACATCCTTGTCGCCGCTGGCATGGGGTACAACGCTCTTTGCCTTGACCATGGTCTGCGTGGGTGTGGTGATGATTCCTCAGATGTTCCTCAAGCATCTGATTGGGTCTCTGACGCTTTTGGAGGGGCATGCCGCTGAACTGGAACGCTCCAATACTTCTTTGATGGAAACCATTAAGGCCCGTGAAAATGCGGAGAAAGCACAAAGGGAGAGTGAAGAAAGATTCCGATCGATAACCGAGCAGATAACCGAAACGAATTATGAGTTTTCGCGGCGCGAGCCGTTGCGAAAACTCCGTTGGACTGAACGGCGGGTGGTCGGGAGTAGTCTGTAGGGGGCTGAAGCTTCCCGATGCGATATTTTTGTAAAT
>JAHJTB010000141.1 GCA_018830135.1 Pseudomonadota bacterium
CTGCATAAAGGTCAGGCCCAGCGAGGTGAGCATGAAGATAATGGCCGCGGCGGCTGTGATCTTGCCCAGAAAACCGGTGGCCCCGGTCGATCCGAAAACGGTCTGACTGGCGCCGCCTCCAAAGGCGGCGCCCATGTTGGCGCCCTTGCCCGTCTGCAGCAACACGATCAGGATCAGGGCGATACAGACGAGTACGTGAATGATTACGAAAATGGTGCCCATGTATCGGTCAAGACCGCGGGTCGGTCTCAGGCTCCCTTGAAATTGATGATTTTAAAAAACACATCCGGCTTCAAACTCGCGCCGCCGACCAGCGCGCCGTCAATGTCCGGCTGTGCCATGAGTTCAGCCGCATTGTCCGGCTTAACTGAACCACCATACTGGATTCTGACGGAATTGGCAACCTTTTTGTCGAAAATCTTTTCCAGTTGCCGGCGGATGTACTGGTGGGCGTCCTGGGCCATGTCCGGGGTGGCGGTCTTGCCCGTGCCGATGGCCCAGACCGGTTCGTAGGCGATGGTCAGACGCAGGCCGTCCTCCCGGGTCAGGCCGGCCAGGCCCTTGCTGATCTGGGAACTCAGCACCCGCTTGGTCTTTTTACCTTCCCGCTCCTCGAGGGTCTCGCCGATGCAGACGATGGCGTCCAGGCCGGCGGCCAGGGCGGCCTTGATCCGCCTGTTGACGGTCTGGTCCGTTTCCCCGAAGTACTGGCGGCGCTCGGAATGGCCGACAATGGCCAGGCCCACGGAAAGGGCCTTGAGCATGCCCGGGGCGATCTCGCCGGTGAAAGCCCCCTCCTCTTCCCAGAACACGTTCTGGGCGGCGATGGCGATCGTCGAGCCGGAGGCGGCCTTGACCGCGGATTCGAGGGCCGTGAAGGGCGGGGCCAGGGCCACGTCCACCTCCGGGCCCTTCTTCATCAGTTTTTTCAGGGCGCGGATGTACTGGACCGTTTCGGCGGCGGTCTTGAAAAGCTTCCAGTTTCCGGCGATGAAAGGCCGACGCTTGGCCGACGGACTCATAGGGGCTCCTCCTTTTCCTGGACGCGGCGGTGGCATTCCTCGAGGGCCACGATCCCGGGCAGCCGGGCGCCTTCCATGAGTTTCAGGAACGCGCCGCCTCCGGTTGAGATGTAAGAGATGCGTGAAGATTCGCCGGCCCGATGCAGGGCCACGTCCGTGTCGCCTCCCCCGACGATGGTCATCGAGTAGGTGCTGGCCACGGCCTGGACCATCTGGTAGGTGCCCCGGGAAAAGGCGTCGATCTCAAATGCGCCCATGGGGCCGTTCCAGATGATGGTCTTGGCGTTGCTCAAGGCCTCGGAGTAGAGGAAGCTCGTGGCCGGACCGATGTCCACGATCATCCAGTCCTCGGGCACTTCCTGGACGGTGGTGATTTTGGTTTCCGCCTTTTTGTCGAAACGGTCGGCCACGACGCAGTCGACGGGGATGTAGAACTTGACCCCCCGGCGGCGCGCCTTGCGCATGATCGAGCGGGCCTTTTCGACCAGTTCCTCCTCCACCAGGGACTTGGCCCCGATGTCGTAATATATGGCCTTGAGGAACGTGTTGGCCATGGCCCCGCCGATGATCAGCTTGTCGGCCGTCTCCAAAAGGTTTTCGACGGCCGAAATCTTGGACGAGACCTTGGCCCCGCCGATGATGGCCACCAATGGGCGGGCCGGGTCTTCCATGGCCCGGTGGAAATACAGGAGCTCGTTTTTCATCAGGAAGCCGGCCACGCAGACGTCGACGAAATGGGTGACGGCCACCACGCTGGCATGGGCTCGATGGGCCACGGCAAAGGCGTCGTTGACGTAGATGTCGCAAAGTCCGCCCAGCTCGCGGCCGAAATCCTCGTCGTTCATCTCTTCTTCGGGATGGTAACGCAGGTTCTCCAGAAGAACGATGTCGCCGTCTTTCATGTCCCGGACGATCTCCCGCACTTCCGGTCCCACGCAGTCCGGGGCGGCGACGACCTCTTTTTTGAGCAGACGGCTCAGGCGTCTGGCCACCGGGGCCAGGCTGAGCTGGGGCACGGCCTCCCCCTTGGGACGGCCCATGTGCGAGGCCAGGATGATCTTGGCCCCCTCGTCCAGCGCGTAGTTGACCGTGGGCAGAATGCCCCGGATACGCGTGTCGTCCGTGATGTTCTGGTTCTCGTCGTAGGGGACGTTCAGGTCGACCCGGATGAAAAGGGCCTTGCCCTTGATGTCGATATCGTTGATGTAAAAAATGCGATTTTCACGATTGGTCATGATGCCTAAAAGGCCGAAACCGTCGACCATGGCGATCACCTCCTCGACGGACTTCCCGGATTTTATCACGCCGAAACGGCGCGGAGTGTTGAGGACCGATCATATTTTTTCGGACCGGCCCCGTCAAACAAAAACTGTTGCATTTCGCTCATGACCTGTAATTTTCATCGCAATTCCTGTTGGAAACACCCCCCCGTCATACCAGGCATCGCAAACGGCTGTCTCTCGGAGCGCGATCGGGCCGTGGAGATTACAGACGGATTCTGCACCGCGCGGCCGCAAAAGACCAAATCCAAACGGGTGAAGATCATAAAACCATCCGGCGGGTCATTCGATGCACGAGATTGCTTCGTCGCCTCCCGGCTCCTCGCAAAGACGGGTGGAAGTGCGGCAGGCCAGGTGTTCCGCGCGTTCCCAGGCTCCTGCCCGGGAACCAGAGAATCCGCCCGCGCCAAGGCTTCGGCGGACCAGTCGGGTCCTCCCGGGAGCTTACGGATAAAACTTGCACCCAACCCCTCAGGGACTCCTTTCCGGATTCGAACCGGCTTGACGCAGGTATGGTTTTCAATGATTAATAGACCGGGTCGACCTGGTTGGCCATGGGCCGGCGACTCTATTTCAAGAGCGAAAAGGAGAACCCGGGATATGCGACGCAAGGCATGGCTGCCGGCGCTGGTTCTGGTCTTTCTGGTCTGGTCCGGGGCGGAGGCCTGGGAGGACGATCTGGCCCGGAGCATTCATCAGGCCCACCGCGAGGGGCGGATGGTGACGAATCCTTCGGCGACCCGTCCCGACCTTGATCTCGATGGAGCCTACCGGGTCCAGACGGCCCTGGTCCAACTCGCGACCCGGGAGGACGGAGGCGTCATGGGGTACAAGGCGGCCCTGACGGCCCCGGCGGCCTGGAAACGCTTCGGACTGACCGAACCGGTTTACGGCGTCCTGACCCGGAACATGTCGCTTCCGCCGGGCGCCTCGATCCGGTATTCGGACTTCCGCCGGCTTTTCGTGGAAGTCGAGATCGCTTTCATTCTCGGCCGGCCCATCACCCGGCCTCCGTCCGGTCTGGACGAGATCAAGGCCTGCGTCGAGTCGGCCGTACCGGCCATTGAACTGCCCGATGTCCGCCTGGCCGACCTGGACAAGATGAACGGCACGGACGTGGTGGCCGACAATACCGGGGCCGCCGCGATCATCGTCGGCCCGGCCCCGGCCGGGTTGAAGGACCTGGCCGGACTCGGCCAGGTCAACTTCCGGCTCCTCCGGGACGACTCGGTCATCGACCAGGGTCGGGCGGCCGGTCCGTCCGGCGGTCCCCTGGAAAACCTGCTCTGGCTGGCCCGGGCCGTGACCCGGCGCGGAGGCCGGCTGGAAAAGGGAGCCCTGGTCATGACCGGGGCCATGGGCCGGATGCTCCCGGCCCGTCCCGGCCGGTATCTGGCCGATTACGGCGAGTTCGGCCGGATCGAGTTCACAATCCGATAATCCCGGCCCGGGTCAACTCCGGTACATGCCGTCCAGACGGGCCTTGACCTCGGCGGCCTCGGACACGATCCGGTCCATGAGTTCGGCCACGCTGGGCGTGTCCTCTACGCGGCCGACCACCTGCCCGCAATAGATCAGGCCTTCTTCCACCACGCCTTGGGTCAGGGCCTTCAAGGAGTTCTGCCCGCTGATCAGGGGGGCCAGTTCCTCGAGGGGCCGGCCTTCCCGTTCCATACCCAGGACCTTTTCGGCCCAGGCGTTCCGCAGGACCCGGCCCGGGTTCTGGATGGACTCCATGACCATCACGGTCTCCATCTCGGCGGCCTTTTCCAGGCGGGCCTTGACCTCGGGATGGAGCAGGCATTCCCGGGTGTTCATGAAACGCGTGCCCATGACCACCCCGTCCGCGCCCAGGGCCAGGGCCGCGGCCAGGGAACGGCCGTCGCAGATGCCCCCGCCGGCGATCAGCGGGACGTCCACCGCGTCGGCCGCCTTGGGGATGAGCACCATGCTCGTCACCCCGCCCATGCCCGGATGCCCGCCGGCTTCCGTCCCGACCACGGCCACGGCGTCCAGGCCCATCCGGCTGGTCTTGGCCGCGTCCCGGACCCGGGCGCACTTGTGCACGTGAATCAGGCCGCCATCCTTGATTTGAGGCCGATAGGGCTCGGGATTCCGGCCGGCTGTCTCTATAATCTTCACCCCATGGTCGATGACCACCTGAATCAGTGCCGCGATGTCCTGGGCGGTCAGGGTGGGAAACAGGGACACGTTCACGCCGAAAGGCCGGTCGGTCAGGTCCTTGGTCTTCAGTATCTCTTCGGCCAGTGCCTCCGGCGAACCCATGGTCGCGGCCACCAGGCAGGCGAAACCGCCCGCGTTGGCCACGGCGGCCACCAGTTCGGCCCGGGAAAGCCATTGCATGGAACCGCACTGGACCGGATGTTCGATCCCCAGCAGTTCGGTCATTCTCGTCTTCAGCATTTTCTCATCCTCCCTTGACCCGGTCTATTCATGAAAAAAACCCAAAAAAGGAAATTTATCCCAGTTTCCTGTCCGGATTGCAATGCATTTCGGCCCGCCGGCTCTCCTGAAGTCAGGCCCGATTCAATTCCTTGAGAATCATCTGTTTGAGCTTGTATTTTTCGACCTTGTAGGTCGGCGTCTGGGGCAGGGCCTCGATGAAACGAATGTACCGGGGCCACATGAACCGGGGCATCTCGGTCTTCAGCCAGTCTCGAAGTTCCTCCTCGGTCAGGGTCTGGCCGGGCGCGGGCACGACGTAGGTCACCACGTCGTCCTCCTCGCCTTGATCGGAGGGAATGGGGAAGGCCGCCGAAACGCCCACCTTAGGATGGCCGTTGACGATGTCCTCGATCTGATAGGACGAGATGTTTTCACCCCGCGTGCGGATGAAGCCCCCGACGCGGTCCACGAAATAGGTGTACCCGTCATCGCCCCGGTAAACGCCGTCACCCGTATGGAACCAGAGGTTCCTGAACACGCCGGCCGTGGCCTCGGGCTTGTTGAAGTACTCGTTGAGCAGGAGGTAGGGCAGGCGTCCCCGGAAGGCCAGCTCACCGTGTTGGTTCGGCCCGACTTCCTCGTCCCGCTCGTCGAGCACGGCCGGCTCGAGCATCACGCTGGGCAGCCCCATGAAGCCCTTTTTTATTTTTGTCCGGCCGTCGATGATCGGTATGCCCATCTCCGCTACCATGCGCCGGAGCGCCTCCTTGGGATGGCCCTTGTACAACTCGGGCGGCGTCCCGTCACCGTCCGGAAACTCGTCGAGCACGCCGACGAACCCCATCCCGGCCTCGGTCTGTCCGTACCCGCAGGTCACCACGTCGATGCCGAAACGCCGGGCGAACATATGGTGATATTCGGGCAGCGGCTGCATGTGGACCTGCCGGAGGGGGTTGTTCCGGTCCTCGGAGGTCGCTTCGGGAATGAGCAGCCAGGGCATCATGACATCCAGCAGGATGGCCATGGTGGCCCCGCTCTGGCGAATCCGGGTCCAAAACTCGCTGGGGCTGAAGCGGTCCCAGACGGCGGTGGTGCAGCCGCCCCAGGCCGCCCGGGCCACGTTGGCGAACGCCCCGCCCACGTGGTACAGGGGCAGATCGTTGTAAACCACGTCGTCCGGGTGCTGGAGCTTGACCGAGTAGTAGCAGTAGTTCTGCATCCAGCGGTAGGACTGGACCACGCCCTTGGCCGGGCCGGTCGTGCCCGAGGTGTAGATGATGCTGGCCGTGTCGAAGTATTCCAGCGGCACGCCCGGGTTGGAATCGTCCCCGCTCAGCAGGTCGGCGAACAGGCTGACCGGGAAGCGGGGGTCCAGCTCGAGACTCTCGTTCTCCGGGCTGTAATCGTGTTCGTCCCGGCGGGGCCGGTGGACGATCACGGGCAGGGCGGGCAGTTCCTCCGCGATCCGGTTCAGGATCGGCTCCCGGCCGCTTTCGGTGATCAGGAGCCTGGGTCGGGTGTCGTTGATCTGGTACGACAGCAGCCGGGCGGTATAGTTGAAATTGATGGGGCAGAACACGGCCCCGATCTTCCACAGTCCGAACATGGCCAGGGAGATGACCAGCGGATTGAGCAGAAAAAGAGAGACGCGGTCTCCTTTTTCCAGGCCCATGGCCCGCAGGTTCCGGGCGACCTGGTTGGCCAGGCGGTTGAACTCCGAGTAGGTCAGGGACCGGTCATCCTCGCCGTAAAGGAAAAAGACCTTGTCGGGCCGGGACTCCGCCCAGGCCTCGAGGCGGTGGGGGGCCAGACCCAGTTGATCGAGTTCCTTTTCCAGTTGAGCCGCGTCCATGCGGGTCTCTCCTTTCCTTCCGAGGTGGTGCTGGGTCCGGGCCGGGACTCCTCCCGGAACCGTTGCAGTCGCTCTTGAGCTTTTTTCATTCGCTCCAGGGTCCGCCGATTATTCGTCGCCGATCAGTTCCGCGGCCGCCTTGAGGGCCAGAACCTCGTTGGCCCCGTCCATCATTTCGAGCGGCTTGGCGTCGCGCATCATTTTTTCCAAAAGGTATTCCCTGGATATGCCGTACGATCCCAGGACCTGGACCATTTCCGCGGTGTGCCGGACCGCCTGGCGGGTGGCGTAGACCTTGGCCGTCAGGCTGAGCGCCAGGTCGCCGGGGAAATTTTGGGCCGAAAGCCAACTGGCCTTCCACAACAGGGCCCGGGCGGTTTCGATGGCCGTGTACGCGTCGAACAGTTTGGCCGTGATCAACTGGTGCCGGGCGATGGGCCGGCCCCACTGGACGCGTTGTTTGGCGTAGCGCAGGGCCTCCTCATAGGCCGACCGCAGCAGGCCCACGGCCAGGTAGCCGACCCCGATGTTGCCGACCGTGACGATGGCGTTGTGGAAAAAGGGATAGTCGTCGCCGGGGGGAAAGATCAGATGGTTTTCCGGCACCTCGACGTCTTCGAAATAGACGGCGGCCTGGTTGAGGACCCGCAGGCCGATCTTGTCCAGGGACCGGCCGGTGGCGACCCCCGGGCTGTCGGCCGGGACGATGAAGGCGCCGGAGCCCCGGATGCCCAGGGACGGGTCGAGGCAGGCGAAGACCAGGTAGACGCTGGCGATCCGTCCGTTGGACACGAAACTGGACTTGGCCCCGTTGATGACGTAGCGGTCCCCTTTTTTCACCGCAATGGTCTGGTGGCGGACCCTGGGGTCATAATAGTTGCTGCCGTCGGACCCGACCTCCGGCTCGCTGCTGCCCCAGGCCCCGATCCGGGTCCCGCTTTCATCCTCGCAAAAAGGAATGACGTACCGTTCGACCAGGTCCCGGTTGTCCGGCGCGATGAAGGCGATGACCCGGGCCACCACGGCCAGGGGCAGGAGTCCGGCGGTAAAGCCCGGTCCGCCGGCGGCCAGTTCCTCCCAGATCAGGGCCAGGGTCATGGGGTCCAGGCCCAGCCCGCCATAGGCCTCGGGCAGGGCCATCTTGTGAAAACCGAGCTGGTAGGCCCGGGCCAGGACCTCCCTGAAGCGGGGATCGTCGAAGACCGAGTCCGGATCGGCGAGCCGGTCCAGTTCGACCTCCGCGGGCCGCATGACTTCCAGGGCGAAACGGCGCGCCGTGTCGGCCAACTGCCGCTGGGTCTCGTCAATGATGAAATCGACCATGCTTCTCCCTCTAGCCGGCGAAAAAGTCCACGCTCTTGAACGAGTACGGCAGATACCCCGCCGGGTCCACCTGGGCCAGGACGCGGCCCGGCTGCATGGTATTGTCGCTGACCAGGTAGAAGGCCATGAGCACCTTTTCCAGTTCGATCTCGGCCCAGGGGTCGTATTCCGAGGCCTGAAGCAGGACCTCGGCGCCGCCGATGTCCAGGCTTTTCATCCGGACCTCGGTCTGCTGGCGGACCAGAAAGACCGGTCCGTCGAAGCCCGGCGTCAGGTCGGCCGCCGGCAGGGCCTTGAACAGAAAGGTCGGCCCCATCGGGGGCAAGGCCGGCAGGGAGTCGGTCAGTTCGGCCCGAATCTCGACGAAGCGGATGCCGAACCGCTCGACCCAGCCCACGGCATGACGGCCCTGCCGTTCGATGTGGATGTCGGCCATCTTCTTCGGAAAGCCGTATATGTCCCGGCCGTTGTGCATGCGCACGGGCTCGCTGTCGATGGGCATGCTCAGGCAGTACGTTCCCGGTTCGCCCCGGTATGTGCACTGGAGGAACAGGGCCGCCTCCCGGTAACCCGGCCCCAGGTTGGTTGCCGGATAGGAGGCGATGAATATCAGGCCGGCCGGCTGCTCCGCCGGTTCGAGAGGGGGCGGCAGGACTTCCCGGACGATGTCCATCCGGGTCTCGAACATGACCCCCAGCATCTGCGCTCCGACAAACTCCCTGACCCGAAAGCTGTAATAGCGGTCCAGTTCCTCCCTGGTCTTGACCCAGCCCATGTATCAGAACTCCTTGCGATTCGAACGGGTCGGGCCGTCTTGACCTTCACTCGACATGTCCGTCTGCCTGCCCGTGCCTCGGGGTCTTGGCGCCCCCTGGCGGACGAAATCGTCAATCTTCAACCAGGCTCACCGGTTCCACCCGTTCCAGGTCCTTTTGGTAGTGCCGGGCCCCGAAGAAAAACGACCCGGCGGCCAGCAGGTTGAATATGGGAATCAGGACCAGGGCCGTTTCGAGGCCGTACCGGTCCGAAACCCAGCCCACGAAAATCGGCCCCAGAGAGGAGCCGAGCAGATTTTGAATAATGGAGCAAAGGCTGAAGGACATGGCCCGAAGGCCGGGATGGACCACGTCCTGCGTAACCGACGCGGCCCCGGCCACGAACAGAGGCGCGGCCAGGCCGGACACCAGGAGCGCCCCGTACTGGGCCTTGCCCCGCAACAGAAAAAAGGCGGCGAAAACGGCCAGTCCGGTCAGCAGGGAGGAAGCGGCCGGAAAGATCATCCGGGCGTCGAGCCGGCGGCGCCTCAACCGGTCGGTGATCAGGCCGCCCAAGGGCGCCCCGATGATGGCCAGGAGCATGATGGCCGAGGCCTTGATCCCGGCCTTGTCCATGGCCAGACCTTCGGTCCGGTTGTAGAAGGTGGGCAGCCAGGCCATCAGGGCCGAGGTGACGAACATGTTGCCCGCGTAACCCATGTAGGTTCCCAACAGGGAGGGTGTTTTCAGCAGGCCCCGAACCACGTCCCGCAGTTCCGCCAGTTCCAGGGCAGCCTCCCGGTTCAGGGGACCCGGTTTCTTGACCAGCCTGATGGTCCGGTAGTCCTTGACCCGGAACATGAGCAGGGCCAGGACCAGGCCGGGCAGGGCCATGATGCCGAAGACGTGCCGCCAGCCCCACTTGACCGCTATGATTCCGCCGCAGGCGATGCCGATGGCCGCGCCCAGAGGCACGGCCGCGTTGAACAGCCCGTTGACCGTGGCCCGCTTGTTCTCCGGGAAATAGGCCGACAACATGGCGTACCCGCCGGGCACGTACCCCGCCTCCCCGACCCCGACCAGGGCCCGAACCGTGAAGAGCTGAGTGAAGTTTCGGGTCAGGGCGCAGGCCCCGGTGGCCAGACTCCAGATGATGCCCATCAACCCGATGCTTTTCTTCCGGCTCCACCGGTCGACCATCACGGAGGCCGGCAGCGTGAAGATGAGGACCGACCAGAAGACCACGGACATGAGCAGGCCGCATTGAGTGTCGGACAGGCCCCAGTCGGCCTTGAGATGGGGGAACAGGGAGGCGACCAGAAAACGATCCACAAAATCAAAGACATAGAGCAGAAACAGTAGGGCGAAGACATAGTAGGCCTGGCCCCGGGAAACGGTGAATGGTCTGGCTTCTGGACAAGGGCTCATGGCCGGACTCCTCGCGGGCGAGGGCCGGACGGACCGGGCGCAATTCATTCCGCCGGGTATCCCTACGGCCCCTTGCAGGACGCTGGTGGACGACATGACGCTGAAGCGGGCTCATGGTCACAAAGCGGCCAGGAAAAGTCAACCCTTTTCCGGCCGGCCGTATTTTCCGGGCTCGGGACGGCAAAATATTGATTTATTCATGTTTTTCATTTGAATATCGCTTGACGGCCTGTTTTTTTTATGATAATGAACAATTTCACAAGACCGCTTAACAGGTTGTCAAATTTGGATTTTTCTTCATTTTCACGGGGCGGCGGCGTCCGGCCCCGTTTTTGCGCCCCGCAAGCAATCCAGAGCACGGCCTCCGAAGGGAAGGAGACGTTTCGTTTTGTTCCCTCCGAGGCAAACTATAAGCAGATCGCCACAATAACGTCTAAGGAGGAGAAGACATGGCGCTTGATTGGCAGAAATTTGTAAAAGCTGAAGACTGGCAGATTGCCGAAGCGGCTGAGTCGTACATGAAGACCGTGTACCAGCTCGGCGAGGAACTGGGACTGCAAACGGAAGAGTTGCTGCCTCACGGCCATTACGTGGCCAAGGTTGACTTCTCGAAGGTGCTCAAGAGACTGGACAAGAAAAAGGACGGCAAGTACATCGACGTGACGGCCATTACGCCGACCCCGCTGGGCGAAGGCAAGTCCACCTCGAGCATGGGTCTGGTCGAAGGCATGGGCAAACGCGGCCTGAGCGTGACCGCGGCCATCCGGCAGCCTTCGGGCGGCCCGACCATGAACATCAAGGGTTCGGCCGCCGGCGGCGGCATGGCCCAGTGCATTCCGCTGACCCCCTTCTCTCTGGGTCTGACCGGCGACATCAACGCCATCATGAACGCCCACAACCTGGCCATGGTCGCCGCGACCGCGCGCATCCAGCACGAGTTCAACTACGACGACGCGACCATGAAAAAACGGAACATGGGCAAGCGTCTGAACATCGATCCGGAAAACATGGAGATGGGCTGGATCATCGACTTCTGCGCCCAGTCCCTGCGCAACATCATCATCGGTATGGGCGGCAAGAAGGACGGC
>JAHJTB010000142.1 GCA_018830135.1 Pseudomonadota bacterium
GTCGTATTCCTCGGGAATGCGCATGGCCGTCCAGCCCATTTCGGCCATCTTGGCCCATATCTCGTCGGTAAACCCGCGTTCGTCCTCGAACATCTTGCGGACGTAGCCCTCCATGGGGGTCTCGTTCTCGCAGAAACGCCGAGCCTGACGCTGCATTTCGACCTGGTCTTCGCTCAGTTTGATGTCCATGACTCCACCTCCTCTACTGCCTGGCGGCCCGGCTGCCGTCCTTGGGCAGACCCAGGACCCGCTCGCCGATGATGTTTTTCTGGATTTCCGTGGAACCCGCTTCGATGGTGTTGCCTTTGGACCTCAGGAAACCATACTGCCACAGCCCGCCCTGGACGGCGTTCGGAGACCCGGGCATGACCTGGCCCAGCATGCCCTGCATGTCCAGAGCCCGCTCCATGATCTTTTGGTTGGGCACGCTCCAGAGCAGTTTGCCGATGGACCCCTCCGGGCCGGGAACGCCGCCGGCCAACTGATGGCTCAAATTTCTCAGGCCGTGATGCCTGAGCACCTCGACTTCGATATAGGACTGCGCCAGGGCCTGGCGGAAGAGGGGGTCTTCGATGACCGGCCGGCCGGAACGCTTGACCTGCTTGGCCATATCGAGCATTCTTTCGATGTTTTTCTGGTACATGGCGCCCATCAGCGCGTCGCCCACCACGCGCTCGAACATCAGCGTGGTGATGGCGATGTGCCAGCCCATGCCTTCCTGCATGACCAGCATGTCCACGGGTACCCGAACGTCTTCCATGTAGATTTCGTTGAATTCGGACTCCCCGGTCATCTGCTTGATGGGACGGACTTCAACCCCCGGAAGCGTCATGTCCAGAAGCAGGTAGCTCAGGCCCCGGTGCTTTTTGGCGTTGGGGTCCGTGCGCACGAGCATGATGCACCAGTCGGCCATGTGGGCGAAACTGGTCCAGACCTTCTGGCCGCTCACGATGTAATGGTCCCCGTCCTTGATGGCCCGTGTGGACACGTTGGCTACGTCCGACCCGGCGTTGGGCTCGCTGAATCCCTGGCACCAGATGTGGGTCCCGTCCAGGATTTTGGGCAAAAACGCCTTTTTCTGGGCTTCATTGCCGCAGGTCAGGATGGTCGGCGAGGCCATGCCGTGGGTGATGACGCCCGGTCCCCGAAGGAACATGGCTCTTTGGGCCAGGACCTGCAGGACGATGACCTCCTCCATCAGGGTCCTGCCGCCGCCGCCGTATTCCTTGGGATAGTGCATCGAGGCGTAGCCCGCCTCGGACAGCTTGCGCTGAAAATCCTTGTACGCCTTGGCCCATTCCTCCTGGGACTCGAACATCCGGAAATTGGTATCATCCCCGCCTTCAGGCAGGTTTTTGTCCAGCCAGGCGATAAACCCTTCTCGGAACTGTTGCTGTTCCGGAGTGAAATTGTAGTCCATCTCGATTGCCTCCTTTCAAGCGGCGGGGTCTCCCCGCCCGGTTGGCTCCTGGTAATAGTGAGTTACAACTCAATTGAGTAGAAACGTGACGAGATTTCCGTTTTGTTGTCTGCCGATTTCGCTGCCCTCTTCGAGATAGCGAAGATGAGCGATGGCCTCGCCCGTGGCAAACCATTTCTGTGAAACCGGGAACTCCTCCCAGGATTTGACATTGATGTCCCAGGTCATTTCCGAAGCCACCTGGTAGGCATTCCGGGGACCCTGCCTCAAAATGACCAGAATTTCGTCCGCCCGAGTGCGATGATGGGTCTTGAGTTCCTGAATCCTTCCCTGAAAATCCGTAACCAGCCGCCGATGACCGGGCAGGACCAGGTCCACGTCCAGATGACTGACCTTGTCCAGGCTGTCCAGGTAGTTCTGCAGCGGGTTCTCTGCGTCCGACCAGCACTGGATATTGGGCGTGATGTCGATCAGGATGTGGTCGCCGGCCAGGAGCACCTTTTTGTCCGGTTCATACAGACAGGTGTGGCCCCGGGAATGCCCCGGCGTCATGACGCACCTGAAATGATAGCGTCCCACCTCGATCACGTCGTCGTCATTGAGAATGCTCAATGTCGGAATCCAGTCCGAGTGAAAGCGATAGCCCGGATGGGCCTCCAGGGCGGCGCGCAACTGGTCTTCCGGAAAACCGTGCAATCCGGCGTAGTCCACCATCGGGTCCCATCCGTCCCGGGACTCGATGATCTCCTGGTCCGGTCGGTTGAAGAAAATTCTGCTGTGCTCCGTGACCAGTTTGGCCACCAGTCCGAAGTGGTCGGCGTGGAGGTGGGTGATGAAAAAATTGGTGCGATTCAGGTCGACTCCCAGCTCCTCGAGCCCGGCCAGCATGGCCTCGTGGCATTCCTTGCGGTTCAGTCCAGTGTCCACGATCAGATTCCGTTCCTCGCCCTTGACAACATACGAGTTGAGGTACTTCAGGGGGTTTTTGGGCATTGGAATCTCGATCCGAAACAAGTCGGGAAGAATTTCCTCAATCATTATAAATACTCCTTGTTTTGTTTTCCGGCGAACGGAGTATATCACCTGGGTAAGACGGGTGCAACAATCGTTCGGTTTTCGTATGAAACCGACGACCAGCACGGGATCGAGACCCCAAACGGTGCCATCCGGGGATGGATTCATGAACGCCATCCGGAGGAACTTTCAACCTGGCTCGGTCCGGACCCGGGAACGGGGTGCCGGCATCGCCGGACTGCTCGCGGCAAGGACTTGACATTCAGCCGCTTTATTGCAAGTATGCATTGAATTCCACCCCTATCTCTCAGACAACCGAGAAACGAGACTGGCAGGCGAGATCGTTCCGTTGCACCGGATTGAACGAACATGAAAGGAGAGACGATTCATGGAGACACGGGTCTGGCACAAGAACTACGATCCCGGAGTTCCCCGTCATCTGGAACTGCCCGAGGTGCCCGTCCACCGAATGATCGAGGAACAGGCGGCGCGGATGCCCCGGGGCACGGCCGTGACCCTGATGGGCGCCGTCACCACCTATGAGGAACTGAACGCGAGGGCCAACCGCTTCGCCCACGCCCTGATCGCATGGGGCATCCGAAAAGGGGACCGTGTGGCCCTGGTCATGGCCAATTCCCCCAACTACGCGGCCGCCCAGCTCGGAGTTCTCAAGGCCGGGGCCACGGCCGTGCCGGTCAATCCCTTGTACACCGGCCGGGAACTGTCCTTCGTGCTCTCCGATGCCGGGGCCCGCTTCGCGGTCGTCCTGAGCCTGTTCGCGGAAAACCTGGTCCGGATTCTGGATCAGACCGTGATCGAAAAACTCGTCGTGGTCCCGATCCCGGGCCTGGACCTGCCGCTGCCCGAGGTCGCGGAACGGTTCGACGACTTCCTGGCCGGCCGGCCGGAGACGAACCCGGACACCGACATCAGCCCGGACGACCCGGCGGTCCTGCTCTATACCGGAGGCACCACGGGCCGTTCCAAGGGCGCGATTCTTCACCACCGGGGATACGTATACAACTGCATCGCCCTCCCGGCCCAGGACCCCCAACTCAGCCCTCTGAAAGACTCCTTTTGCCTGGCCATTCCCTTTTTTCACATCTTCGGCAACGTCATCATGATGTTCTGTCTGGCCTCCGGACTGCCCATGCACCTGGTCCCCCAGCCCGACCCGACCATGATCCTCCAGACCATTCATGACATGCGTCCCACCTGGTTCCCGGGCGTGCCGACCATGTTCATCGGACTCATGAACCACCCCGAGGTCAAGAAATACGACCTGACCAGCATCCGCTACTGTATTTCCGGAGCGGCCCCGTTTCCGGTCGAGCCCATGGAGCGGTTCGAAGCGATCACCGGCTGCCGGGTGGTCGAGGTCTTCGGCATGACCGAAAGCGGGGCACCGACGCATTTCAATCCCTTTGTCGGCCGGCGCAAAATGGGCAGCGTGGGCATGCCCATCGCCGAAGTGGATGCCAGGATCGTCGACATTGTGGACCCGTCCCGGGAACTCGGCGTCGGACAGGAAGGACAGCTTTTGCTCAAGGGACCGGCGGTCATGAAAGGCTATCTGAACATGCCCGATGAAACCCGGATCACGCTCATCGATAGCTGGCTTTACACGGGTGACGTGGCCAGGATGGACGAAGACGGGTATTTCTGGATCGTGGATCGAATGAAAGACTTGATCATTGCCGGCGGATTCAATATCTTTCCTCGTGAAATCGATGAAGTGCTCCACGAGCACCCCAAGGTCGAGATGGCCTGCGCCGTGGGCGTACCCGATCCCTACCGGGGTGAAACGGTCAAGGCCTTCATCGTGCCCAAAAGCGGGCAGTCGTTAACCGAGGAGGAGATCACGGCTTTTTGCCGGGAGCGGCTGGCGGCCTACAAGGTGCCCAAGCTGATCGAGTTCCGGGAGTCCCTGCCCACGTCGATCATCGGCAAGGTGCTCCGGCGCTTCCTGCGGGACGAGGAAAAACAGAAAAACGAAGACTGATAGTTCGAACGCTGATTCCGCGCGAACGGACAAGGAGACTGGAACATGACAACAGAGAAACCGGTTATATATCATCGCGATGGCCATATCGGACGTATCACCCTCAACGCGCCTGAAAAACGAAACGCCCTCAACCCGGTCACCTGGACCGCCTTGGGCGAGGCCGTCGCCGCCGCCGAACAGGACGAGGAGGTCCGAGTCATTCTGGTGGAAGGACGGGGCAAGTCCTTTTGTTCCGGCCTGGACCTGAGCCAGGAGAACGAGATGTTCGCCATGATGACCGGACAGGCCGGCGCGGCCCAGAAAGCCATGTTTTTCAAAGAGGTGCGCCGGACCCAGGACATTCATACCCGACTCGAACGCCTGTCCGTGCCCACGATTGCCGTCATCCAGGCCCACTGCCTGGGGGCCGGGCTGGAACTGGCCCTCTGTTGCGACATCCGGCTCTGCGACGCCGGATGCCTGTTCGCCCTGCCTGAAGCCAAACTGGCCTTCATCACGGACGTGGGAGGGCTGCAGAGACTGCCGAAAGTTGTGGGGCGGGCCCATGCCAGGGAAATCTGTTTCAGGGGGCATCGCTTCGGCGCTGAATATGCCAGGCGGATCAACTTGGTCAACGATTTCTATCCGGACGAGGCCTCGCTTCGAGCCCAGGCCCTCGATCTGGCCCAAGAGATCGCTTCGAATCCGCCCCTGGCCGTTCAGGGCATCAAAGAAGTGCTGATCTTCGACGAAACGGCCTCCCTGGACGAGTCCCTCGAATACAACGCGGCCCGTTCGGCCATGGTCGTGCCTTCGGAGGACATGGGCGAAGCCGTGGCCGCGTATATGGAAAAGCGAAAGGGTACGTTCATGAAAGCCTGAACATGGGGGCGGGCGAATTCCCCGCGGCCTGCCGCGGGGAATCTTCAAGCAAACCCCGGCCGCCGGACCCGGGGCGCCGCCGGCCGCTGTTCAGATGGACCACTGAATCCGGTCGTGGGCGCCGGCTCGATTCAGGCGATGTCTGGCCGGCGGGTATGAATCGATCGCGGGCATACCATCGCCGGCGCCGGGAGGAGGACCTGTCGTGACCGTGAAAATCATTTTGACCGACGACCACAAGATCGTTCGGGAAGGCCTGAGAACCCTGCTGGAAAACGAGCCGGGCATGGAGGTCGTCGGCGAGGCCGAGAGCGGGCGAATCGCGGTGCAATTGGCCCGGAAGCTCAAGCCGGACGTGGTCATCATGGATGTTTCCATGCCCGACCTCAACGGAATCGAGGCCACGGCCCAGATTCTGCACGAACACGCCGACATCAAGATCATCGCGCTGTCCATGTATTCGGACAAACGGTTCGTGTCCGGCATCCTCAAGGCGGGGGCCTCGGGCTATCTGCTCAAAGACTGCGCCTTCGAGGAACTGGTTACCGCCATCCGGGCCGCCGTGGCCGGGCAGACCTTCCTGAGCCCGGGCATTACCGGTCAGGTTATCCACGATTATATTCGACGCCTTTCAGAATCCGACGATTCCTCCTCCCTGCTGACCTCAAGGGAACGGGAGGTCCTCCAAATGCTGGCCGAAGGCAAAACGACCAAGCAGATGGCCGAGCAACTGAACCTGAGCGTGAAAACGGTCGAAACCCACCGTCGACAAATCATGGACAAACTCGATCTGCGCAGCGTGGCCGAACTGACCAAATATGCCATCCGGGAGGGACTGACCTCGCTGGGGACCTAAACCGGCTTATCCATGAAGAAAACCACGGTTTTCCTCACCCGCGGCGGCGAACAGCCGGCCGCAAGGCCTGTTTCCCCCTGTACGGTCTCGGTATTTCCTCAAGTATGCCTGCAATCCCAAGTCGTTCCAGGCTCGCCTTCCGCACGGATTGTCATCCGTTTCGATAGGCTTTCTATGCTCCGATCTGATTTCGGAAGCCTGCCGGGGCCGGCCGCGTTGAGTGGAGATATATGAAATCAGGAAATTCGAAGTCAAATCTCAGGGATTCCCTGATTGATCCTTCTGGGCTTATTGGATATAAACAATATGCAGGCCCCAAAAGGAGGGGCCGCCGTGAGGGATCCAATGCTTCGAAGGGGGCACAAGCAGTGGGCTCACGGCGGCTGTGTGGAGGAAATGGGATTAGGGCAATCCCATACCCGTCTGTTCACGGGCACTTCAGATTATATCCGTACCCAAATCCGATTTCAACGCTTTTTTTGACTCAAACGTCAAAAAGGCGTTTTTTTTCTTTCCCACCCGGAGCACTTCACCATCGCCTTGGAATAATAACTAATAATATAGGCTTGTTACCCGAGCCCCCCCTGGCGGGGTCCACCTCGTAGCAGACCCGGACTCCCCGGTCGCCGGGCGGCGCCCGCCGTTCCGTCACAGCCTCGAACCAGTTCAAAGTATCAAAATCGACCTACTTTCCCTATGTTAACCCGAATTTTGCAGATGGGTTCGTAGCGAGGCGTCGATATGTGAGGAAAATATCCATTGGTTTAGTTGGCGGGATCACCCCGGCGTCAAGCCGAGGGGAAGGCGTCCGCCACGCTTGTTCGACGCCTCGCTACGAACCCATCTGCAAAATTCGGGTTCTAATTCTGATGGTCTCGTAAAAAGTCCGAAAATCGCGTTTTTGCACGTGTAACCATCTGAATTTATTAGGGCCGATTTCGAGAAATCGACTTTTTACGAGACCATCAATTCAAACTTTGGAGAAGGCGGCAGACGGAGCCCGAGGCCGAAGACCTCGACAGGGCGGTCGTTCAAGGCCATCCACCCCTAAGGTTACCTGGACGGACGGATTTTTCCTTGACATGGAGCCGCCGGGCTGTTACATACAAAATTGTTCACAAAAAATCATGGTCCCCCAGCCGCCGGAACGAGGCCAAGCCTCAGCCGACGGCCGGACAAGCGTGTCCCGTGTGTTGGCTTATGAAGAATAAAACCAAAAAAGAGTTGGTCTATACGGCCTTGAAAAGACAGATCACCTCCGGTCGCCTGATGCCCGGCATCCGGTTGATTGAAATGGAACTGGCCGCCCGCCACGACACCAGCCGCACGGTCGTGCGCGAAGTCATCAAGCAGTTGGCCGTCGAAGGACTGGTGGACCTGATTCCCTACCGAGGAGGAACGGTTTCCCGGATTTCCCTGATCGACATTCAGGAGGCCTACCAGATTCAGGCCGGTATGGAGGGGTTGGCCGCCTACCTGGCGACATTGCAGATCACGGACAAAGACATCGAACAGTTGGAACAGATCCACAAATTTCTCCTGGAGTACCTCATTGACGACGTCTATGAGTTTCAACAGTGGAACCGGCGCTTTCACCGTTTTTTTCTGAGGCACTGCGGCAACAGCCGCCTGCTCAAACTGGTGGAAAGCCAGCGGGACCAGTTTGGACGACATTGGTACCTTGTCGCCTCCATTCCCGACATTCGGGCTCGTAGTGCCAAGGAGCACGCGGCCATGATCGAGTCGGTTCGGGCTCGCGATGCCGACAAGACGAGGTTTCTCATGGAGGAACATGTCAAAGGCGCCGCCGAAAACCTCTTGAAAATTCTAAAAAACGTCTATCCGACCGCCTACGCGACCTGAGGCTTTCCCCGGCGCGACATCGGACAATCCAGAAGCGACTCCACCAGCCAGGAGAAGGAAAAGGGGAAAACAATGTTTGAGATAACCGTGCCGTACTTGTTGAAAAGGGCCGCCTTCAAGCATCCGCACAAGGAGGCCATCGTCTCGGAGGCGGGCCGCTGGACGTTCCAGCAGTGGGAGCGGAACTCGAACAGGCTGGCCCATGCCCTGGCCCGTCTGGGGATCGGACAGGGCGACCATGTGGCCACGATTTTCCTCAACGGCCGGGAAGTCCTGGAGACCTATCTGGCCCTGATGAAGCTGGGCGCGATCATCGTTCCCCTGAACGTTCGCCTGGCCCCTTTGGAGCTGCGGTACATCGTTGACCACAGCGATGCCACCACCCTGATCCTGGACGCCGAGTTCGAGCCTTTGATTCGCAAATTCAAGGACGACCTGCTCAAGGTCAGGCAGTTCATCAAGGTCGGCGGGGAGCCGGCCGAAGACATGACCGCCCTGGACGGGTCGTGGGCCGGCGAATCGGACCTGGCTCCGGAAACAATGATCCGGGAAACCGACACGGCCGCCATCCTCTATACCGGAGGAACGACCGGCCTGCCCAAGGGCGTCATCCTGTCGCACAAAAACTGCATCTGGGCCTCGGTCAACATCTTCACCGGGGTCGATATCCAGCCCGACTACCGGGTCTTGATGGTCTTTCCCCTCTACCATGCAGCGGCCTTTCTGCTCCTGATCTCTGACCTGTTTGGCGGATGCACCAACGTCACGATGCGGTCTTTCGATCCCACACGGGTCATGGAACTCATCGAACAGGAAAAGATCAACCGCATGACCTTCCCCCCCACGGTCTGGAACTTCATCCTCCAACTGCCCGATCTGGACCGATACGACACGGCCTCGGTCCGGGCCTTGTCTTCCGGGGCCGAATCCATCCCCCTGGAAACAAAAAAGGGGCTGCTCAGACTGTTCCCCAATGCCGGCCTCGGGGAAACGTACGGCATGACCGAGTCCACGGCCACCATCACTACCTTGCACCCCAGGGACGCCATGAACAAGATGGCTTCCGTGGGCAAGCCCTTCATGAATGTGGAAATCCGGTTGGTGGACGACGATGATCGGGAAGTCCGGCAGGGCGAGGTGGGGGAGATTCTGGCCCGGGGCCCGAACATCATGGAGGGATATTACCGGGAGCCGGAGGCCACGGCCGAGACCATGCGGGGCGGCTGGCTTCACACCGGCGATCTGGGACGCCTGGATGAAGACGGCTTTCTCTATATCGTGGATCGCAAAAAGGACATGATCATCAGCGGCGGGGAAAACATTATTCCCCGGGAGATCGAGGAGGTGCTGTACACCCATCCCAAGATTCTCGAGGCCGCCGTGATCGGGATGCCGGACCCTGATTGGGGCGAACGGATTCACGCGGTCGTGGCCCTCAAGGAGGGTGAACGGATGACCGATCGGGAGGTGGTCGATTACTGCCTGTCTCGAATCGCCAGCTTCAAGAAACCCAAGTCCGTGGATTTCGTCGAGCGCCTGCCGCGGTCGGCGGCCGGCAAGGTGCTCAAACGGGTTTTGAGGGACCAGCGGGTGGAATCGGCCGGGACCAGGGCTTGACATGGAAAGATTTCTGTGTTATTGGAAGCAAAATTGTTTACAAATTCAATAGCCGGATTTAGCCGTCCGGCAGAACAATCCAATGAAACGGATCATTGGCCTAACGGAGGTGGGACTATGACGAAGCGCGCCTATTTTTCATTGTTTGCAATGGTTTGTATCCTGGCCTTGGTCGCAATGACGGTGTTCACCGGGCAGCAGGCCGGCGCCGAAACCTACAACTGGCGGATGCAGTCGGTTTTCCGGACCCCGGCTACCATCGACGGCCTGAAAGCCTTTGCCGAAAAGGTCAAGGAGAATTCCGGCGGCCAGATCAACATCAAGGTGTACGGCGCCAATGAACTGGTCAAGATCAAGGCCACCCGTGAGGCGGTCCAGTCCGGCGCTATCGAGATGGCCAATGATGCCGGGGCTTACATCGAACGCGTCATCCCCGAAGGCAACATCGAGTTCGGGCTGCCCTTCAGCTACCGGACCTGGGAAGAGGCCTGGGAGGCCTGGGCCCAATACGGCCTGGATAAGCTGATTGCCGAAGCCTATGCCGAAAAAGGCCTCCATATGATCACCATTCTTCCGGCCGGCGACTACCTGCTCATGACCACCAAGCCGGTCGAAAAGGTCGAAGACCTCAAAGGTCTGAAGATCAGGGCCCATGGCATGGTGGCGGACATTTTCGCGGCCTTTGGCGCCTCCCCGACCAACATCCCCGGGGCCGAACAGTACGTGGCCCTCCAGCGGGGCACCGTGGACGGAACCGTCTATCCGGTCTTCGTTCTGGAAGCCTACAAACTCAAAGAGGTCATCAAGTCCGTCAACCTGCCCGGCATTATCGCTCCCCCGACCACCAACATCTACATGAACCTTGAACTGTGGAACAAACTGCCTCAGAACCTCAAAGACGCCATTACCAAGGCCCGCGACGCGGTCCAGGCTGACATGCAGAAACGCTACCTGGCCGAAGGCAAGGAGGCCCTGGACAACTTCGCCTCCAAGCACGCTGGAAAGATCATCACCCTGCCCGACGAAGAGTTGAAGAAGCTGCGCAAGGTCGCCTTTACGGAATGGGACAAACAGGCGGCCGTCAGCCCGCGTTGCAAGCAACTTATTGATATAATGAAGAAATTCATGGCCGATAAGGGTCTGTCCGCCGAATAATCCCCGGCGCATCGCGCCCCGAACCCGGTTTCAGGTTCGGGGCGCGCGATCCGAGTCGATCCGCTTCCACGCATCAGACGATGGCGGGCGCGTGCCAGCCTCGGCCAGCCGGGAAGCCTTCTGTTCAGGATGGCGTCCGCGATCCGGCGGAAAAGGGAGAACCATGCAAAAAGCAGTCGCGATCATCACCTGGCTCAATGAGGAACTGGGCAAAGCCGTCAGTTACCTGCTCATTTTGATGATGATCAGCATCGCTTACGAGGTGATCGCCCGGTATTTCTTCAACAGACCGACCTCCTGGGCCATGGAGGTCAGCACCTATTTGTTCTGCACTTATGTCTTGATCGGAGGCGGATACACCCTGGCCAAGGGGGGACACGTCAGCGTCGATATCGTCTATGGACGGTTTTCCACGAGGACCAAGGCGATCCTGGCCTGCCTGACATCGGTCTTTTTTTTCGTTTTCGTGATCGTGCTCCTCTGGCTGGGCTGGGAGATGGCCTACAAATCCATGATGCAACACGAAACCTCGGGCACCCAACTGGACTGGCCCCTGTGGCCGGTAAAATTCCTGGTCCCCCTGGCCTCTCTGTTACTGCTCCTGCAAGGCCTGGCCAAACTGATTACCGACTTTCAGACCGCGATCACCGGCCGGGCGCCGGAAGGCGACGGCGGGCACGGCGGCATATTCGCCCGCTCCAAGGAGTGAGAACCCGGCCGGCCATGGACCTCGCATTTAAAGCCGTGCCGAAAACGTCATAGGAGGACCCGTGGAAACCTGGATCGTTACGCTGTTGCTGTTTGGATTCCTGCTTCTGGGCCTGCTCCTGGGCCTGCCCCTGGCCTTTGCCTTCGGCGGAGTGGCCATTGTCTTTTCCCTGCTGCTCTGGGGGCCCAAATCCCTGTTTCTCATCCCCCTGACGGCCTTTGAAGACGCGACCAACTATATCCTCCTGGCCGTGCCCTTATTCGTCTTCATGGCCAATATCCTGGAACACTCGGGCATCGCCGAAGAACTCTACGACATGATGTACAAATGGATGGGCCGCATCGCCGGTGGACTGGCCATCGGCACCATCGTCATTTGCGCCATTTTCGCGGCCATGGCCGGCATCAGCGGCGTGGCCACGATCACCATGGGGCTGATCGCTCTGCCTTCCATGCTCAGCCGGGGTTATTCCAAACGAATGGCCGTCGGCTGCATCTCCGCCGGGGGGACCCTGGGCATCCTGATTCCTCCCAGCGTGATCATGATCCTGTACGCCTTTCTGACCGAGGAATCCGTGGGCCAGCTCTTCATCGCCGGCATCATTCCAGGCATCCTGATCACGATTCTTTTCATCGGCTATATCGCGATCCGCTGTTTCATCAATCCCGAACTGGGGCCGCCCATTGATGAACAAGTCGGTTGGCGGGAAAAGCTCGTCTCCCTGCGAGGCGTGGTTCTGCCCATCCTGCTCATCGGCCTGGTTCTGGGGGTCATTTACATGGGCGTCTGCACCCCGACCGAAGCCTCCGCCGTCGGGGCCGTGGGCGCACTGGTCTGCGCCCTGATTCATCGCAAGCTGACCATGGCGGTCATCAAGCAAAGCCTGCAGAGGACCCTGGCCCTGACCTGCATGGTCATGTGGATTCTCATCGGCGCCACCTGTTTCACCCAGCTCTACACCGCCCTGGGCGCCCCGGACATGCTCAACGAGATCATCACCGGCCTGGACCTGTCCAAATGGTTCCTCCTGGCCTTCATGATGTTCGTCTTTTTCATCCTGGGCATGTTCATGGACCCGGCGGGCATCATCATGATCTGCACCCCGGTCTTCATACCGATCATCAAGCTGTTCGGCTTCAATACCATCTGGTTCGGCATTCTGTTCACCATCTGTATGGAGATGGGCTACATCACGCCGCCTTTTGGATTCAACCTGTTCTATATGCGGGCCATCGTTCCGTCGAACATATCCATGGTCGACATCTATCGGTCGATCGTTCCCTTTGTCCTGCTGGAAATCCTGGCTCTGATCATCGTCATCCTGTTCCCGGAACTGGCCACCTGGCTGCCGGCCATGATGATACAGCAATAACCGCGGCGACCATCCGGTTCGCCCGAAAGAAAGAAGATATATGGGACCGCTTCAAGGATTTAAGATCATCGAATTCGCCGGCATAGGCCCCGGTCCGTTCTGCGCCATGATGCTTGCGGACATGGGGGCCGACGTCATCCGGCTGGAGCGGAAGACCAAACCGAAGTCGGACCGGGATCCGCGGACCGAAATCCTTCACCGCGGACGGCGCTCAGTGGCCATGGACCTCAAGAACGCCAGGGCCATCGAGGCCGTGCTCAAGATGATCGAAGGCGCCGACGCCATCTTGGAGGGGTTCCGGCCCGGGGTCATGGAAAGGCTGGGCCTGGGCCCGGATGTCTGCCTGGCCCGCAATCCTCGCCTGGTTTACGGCCGCATGACCGGCTGGGGACAGGACGGGCCGCTGGCCCAGGCCGCCGGACATGACATCAACTACATCGCCATCACCGGGGCCTTGCACAGCATCGGTCGTACGGACCAGACCCCGGTGCCGCCGTTGAACCTGGTGGGCGATTTCGGCGGCGGCGGCATGCTGCTGGCCTTTGGTATGGCCTGCGCCCTTTGCGAGACCCAACGATCGGGCCGGGGCCAGGTCGTGGACGCAGCCATGGTCGACGGCGCCTCCGCTCTCATGGCCATGTTTTACGGCTTCCGAGCCGCCGGCATGTGGTCCGACCGGCGCGGTACCAATCACCTCGACGGCGGGTCCCATTATTACGACACGTATGAATGCCGGGACGGCCGGTATATTTCCATCGGCTCGATCGAGCCCCAGTTCTACGCGCTGCTCCTGGAAAAGGCGGGACTCGACGATCCCGACTTCCAGGTCCAGTCGGATCGGGAGCGATGGGCCCGGCTCAAGGAAAAACTGGTCGCCCTGTTCAAGACCAGGACTCGGGACGAATGGTGCGAGATCATGGAAGGGACGGACGTCTGTTTCGGTCCGGTCCTGACCTTGGAGGAGGCGCCGAATCATCCGCATAACGCGGCCCGAAAGACGTTCATCGACCTCGACGGCGTGGTCCAGCCCGCCCCGGCGCCGCGCTTCTCCAGGACGGTTCCCCAAGTCCAGGGGCCGCCGCCAGCCCACGGCCAGCACACCCGGTCGGCTTTGGCCGACTGGGGTTTCGATCCATTGGAGATCGAAGACTTGGCGCAAGCAGGTGTGATATAATCCGGCTTCCGAACCGGAACCGTCCGGGTGGAGATGGCCCCCCCGGCTTTTGGTTCGGCAAAAGGAACGCCGCTGTTTCGCATACTTTAAAATCGCAATCCCGGGGCGAGAGCGTCCGGGTTTGCCGGGTCCAAGTCGGCATCGACCCGGGTCGGGCCGCCGGTTGGGATTGGTTAGTTGTGCTCGTTAGTCGATCAACATGCATCAACCAGGAAAGGAGAGGAACCATGAAGTTTTGTGTTAAAAGCGTAGCGGTATTGGCCCTGTTGGGGCTGGCCGCCTGCCTGGCCGGCGGTCCCGCCGCCTCGGCCGCCGATCTGCCCAAGATGATCACCTTTACCTCTTACACGGTCGGTTCGTTGGGCTACACCATCACCAGCGGTTTCCGGGAGGCCATCGAGAAGAAGACGACGATGAAAGTCCGGGTCGAACCCTACGGCACGGACGTGGCCCGGCTGCTGCCTTTGAAGACCGGTGAGAGCGAGATCGGCATCGCCACGGGCGCCACGGCAACCTGCGCCAGCTACGGCATCGCCGAGTTTGCCGAGAAGGACTGGGGGCCGCAGCCCATTCGGCAGGTCTGGCGGGGCATGACCCTGTACCTGACCCTGGTCACCTCGGCCGATTCCGGGATCAAGACAGCTAAGGACCTCAAGGGCAAGCGTGTTCCGGACGTCCCGGGCTGGCCGGCCGGCATGCTGTCCATCGAAGGCGTCATGGCCTTCGGCAACATTAGCTGGAACGACGTGACCAAGGTCCCCTGCTCCGGATACGTCGATCAGATCAAGGGCGTGATCGAAGGCAAGAACGACGTCTGCTACGCGGCCACGGTCACCCCGACCCTCAAGGAAATGGAGGCCGGACCCCACGGCGTGGCCTATGTCGTCCTGCCGGCCGCCGACACGGAAGGCTGGAAGCGTCTGCAGGCCAAGGCGCCCTGGCTGACCCCGGTCGTCTGCAAAAGCGCCCCGGGACTGGCTCCCGGACAGTCCGTGGAAATGGGCACCTATCCGTACAGCCTCTGGTCGTACGAATCCGCCAGCCCGGATGTCATCTACGCCGTGGTCAAGGCCATGGACGAAGGCTTCGACATTTACAAGGGCATGCACAAGGCCATGCCGGCCTGGAACCTGAAGGGCGCCGTGTCCAATCCCAGCCCGGTCCCCTACCATGAAGGGGCCATCCGCTACTACAAGGAAAAGGGCGTCTGGACGCCGGAGATGGACAAGTGGCAGGCCGAGCAGTTGAAGGCCTTCGAGGCCAGAAAGGCCGCCGCCAAGTAAGACCCGATTCCGGTAGGGACGGCGGCCGGCCGCCGTTCCTACCGAAGCGGTTAACGGACGCCACTAACCCGATCGATCATCATGGAACGCATATATCGCCAAGGTAACAAGGAAGGTTCAGCATGTCGGTAAAGGTCGAAGCCGCACCGCCCAAGCCGAGCGGCCGCTACAGGGAACTCCAGGGACCCTGGAAAATCTACTTCCGCATCGCTACCATCGCGTCGATGCTCCTGTCCGTCATATTCATCTTCAAGATCGCCATCGGGAATTATGCAGTCCCGGAACTGACCTATTACGCAGTTCTGCTGGCCGCCTTCCTTTCGTCGACCTATCTCCTGTTTCCGGCCACGGCTAAAAGCCCCCGGGACCGGGTCCCTTGGTACGACATGATCATGGCCGCCCTCTGTCTGATCGGGCCGGCCTTCGTGGCCTTCAACCCCATCAAGATCATAGCCATGGGCTGGGAAGTCCGGCCTCCGATGATCGGGCAGGTCCTGGGCCTGCTCACCTGGATTCTGGTCGTCGAGGCGGTTCGACGCTCCGGCGGCCTGGTTCTGGCCGGCGTGATCCTGGTCATTTCGGTCTATCCCCTTTTCGCCCACGTCTGTCCCGGCCTCCTGATGGCCAAGCACTACAGCCTGTCTCGAATTATCGGTTTCCATTTCCTGGGCATGCAGAGCCTTTTCGGCATGCCGACCCAGGTCTTCGGGCGCCTGCTCATCGGTTACATGATCTTCGCCGTGGCCCTCAGTACCACCGGCGCCGCCGATTTCTTCATCAATTTTTGCCTATCACTCCTGGGCAGCGTCCGCGGCGGCGCGGCCAAGGTGTCCATTCTTTCCAGCGCCTTTTTCGCGACCATGTCCGGCAGCGCCATCGCCAACGTGGTCACCACGGGCGCGGTGACCATTCCGACCATGAAACGGCTCGGTTATCCCGCCCACTATGCCGCGGCCATCGAAGCCTGCGCCTCCAAGGGCGGCGTGCTCACCCCGCCGGTCATGGGCGTGACCGCTTTCATCATGTCCGACTTCATCGGCGTGTCTTACGCCTCGGTCTGTATCGCCGCGGCCCTGCCCGTCTTCCTTTACTGGGTCAGCCTGTTCGCCCAGACCGACTTCTACGCGGCCAAGAAAGGACTCCGGGGGCTGCCCCGGGAGGAACTGCCCAACTTCTTCAAGACCATCAAGGAAGGCTGGTATTACATCTTGTCCCTGGCCGTGCTCGTTTACTTCATCTTCTTCGAACGGGTCGAGGGCCTGGCTCCCTATTACGCCACCGTGGCCCTGATGATCCTGGCCAGCATTCGCAAGGAGACCCGGCTCAACAAGGGCTCCCTGATCAAATTCACCGACGGTACGGGGCTGATTCTGGCGGAACTCGTGGGCATCCTGGCCGGGGTGGGCATGATTATCGGGGCCTTGTCCCTGACCGGGACCGCCCATGGTCTGTCCGGCAGCCTGACCCGTCTGGGCGGCGACCATATGTTTCTGCTCCTGATCATCGGCGCCATCACCAGCTTCCTGTTGGGCATCGGCCTGACCGTTTCCGCCTGCTACATCTTTCTGGCCATGCTTCTGGCCCCGGCCCTGGTCAGCCTGGGCATCTACGAAATGTCGGCCCACCTGTTCCTGGTCTATTGGGGCTCGGTATCCTATATCACCCCGCCCGTGGCCCTGGCCGCGTACGCGGCGGCCGGCATCGCCCAGGCCGACCCGCTTAAGACCGGCTTCCAGGCGGTCAAGCTCGGTTTCGTCTCCCTGCTGGTGCCGTTCTTCTTTGTCTACAATCCGGCCCTGGTCGCGCACGGCACGATCTTCCAGATCGTTCATGCCATGACCACGGCCGTGATCGGCATCATTTTGCTGAGTTCCGGATTCGAGGGTTATATTTTCGTGCTTCAGCGTATCGGATGGCCCGTCCGGATCATTTTCATGGCCGGCGGTTTCCTGATGTTCCATCCCCTGGCCCTGACCGATCTGATCGGATTGGGACTGGTGGGCGTCGGCGTCCTGATCCATTATTTGGGCAAGGGCATCATGGGCCGACCGGAGCCATCCACCTCGGGCTGACGGCCA
>JAHJTB010000143.1 GCA_018830135.1 Pseudomonadota bacterium
GGTCAGGACGATATCGACCGAGTCGCCGATGGCGATATCGGGAGAAACCCCGAAGAACATCAGGTGATTGCCGCCGCGCTCCAGCACGAGGGGTTCTTTCTCGGTGACGGGAAGCGAATCCAGCCTGCGCATCTTCATCATGCCGCCTTCCATGGACATGGTGTGAATCTCCACGCTGTCCGCGAAATCGGCCGTCGCGGCGACCAGCGCCTCGTCAGCGCCTCTCACCTTGATCACCATGCCACCCCCCGACACGTCACGCCCTTCCGCCGGCTTCACCACATAGGCGTCTGACACTTCGATGACGCTGACGCCCTCCGGCAGGGGTTCGGAGCAGGCCGCCACCATCGTGAGTCCGAGTATGCCAGCAACAAGGGGGGAGAGTCTCATCTTGCATCCTTCCAGGTGAATCGCTTCTGGTGAACGCTACGCGTTTCGGGGCGTTGTCGAAAGGGGCCACGCCGCCGCAGCGCGGCCTGTCAGACCTGCCAGAAGCCGATGATGCGGCGCACCTCGTCCATGACCGGCGCCGCGATGGTGCGGGCCTGATCGGCGCCTGCAGCCAGCGCCCGGTCGATTTCGGTCGGATCGTTGAGAATCTCGCGGAAGCGCTCTGTAATGGGCGCAAAGTGCGCCACGGTCACATCGGCCAGCGCGGGCTTGAACACACCAAAGCCCTGTCCGCCATACTGGCGCAGGATCGCCTCGAGGGGCTCTCCCGACAGCGCGCTGTAGATGCCGACAAGGTTTTCGACTTCCGGGCGCCCCTTCAGGCCGTCCACCTCGCTCGGCATGTCGCCCAGGAGATCGGTCTTGGCTTTCCGGATCTTCTTGGAGATTTCGTCGGCCGTATCGACAAGGTTGATGCGCGAAAGGTCTGACGGATCAGACTTCGACATCTTCTTCGTGCCGTCCTTCAGGCTCATGATCCGCGCGCCTGGCCCCTGGATCAGGGGTTCCGGCAGCGGGAAGAAGCCCGGCGCGTCATATTCACGGTTAAAGCGGTCGGCGATGTCGCGGGTCAGCTCAAGGTGCTGTTTCTGGTCGTCGCCCACGGGAACGTGCGTCGCCTTGTAGGCGAGGATATCGGCCGCCATCAGGACCGGGTAATCGAACAGGCCAACCGATGCCCGCTCGGCATCCTTGCCGGCCTTGTCCTTGAACTGGGTCATCCGCTCCAGCCAGCCCATGCGCGCCACGCAATTGAAAATCCAGGTCAGCTCGACATGCGCCAGTACAGAGGACTGGGCGAACATGGCGGATTTCGCCGGATCGATGCCGCAAGCCAGATAGGCCGCCGCGATCTGGCGTGTCTGGTCGGCGAGGGCGCCTTTTTCCACGGGCTGCGTGATCGCGTGCAGGTCGACGACGCAATACAGGCACTCATGGCTGTCCTGCAGGGCGACGAACTTCTTCAGCGCGCCGAGATAGTTGCCAAGGTGCAGCTTGCCGGTGGGCTGGACGCCGGAAAAGACGCGCTCAGGGCCGGTATAGGTGGGGGTCGTATCGGTCATGGGCAGGGCCAATAGCGCGTTTGGTCAGCGCCGCATAGTGCGGCGGATGTCGCTGATCCTGACCGCGCCGGTCAGCAGGGCCGCGACAGCATAGGTAAACCCGCCCGCCAGCACGATCACAGCCGCAGCAAGGACTTTGCTGCCATACAGGCTGGCCTGGAGGGGCTCCAGATTGTCCAGCATCAGCCAGATCACCGCCGACATCGCAGCTGTCGCGAGCACCGCCCGTATCAGGCCGGAAGCCAGCCGGGCCCCGGGCCGGTACCAGTCCCGCCGCACCAGTGTCGCCCATAGCAGGATCGCGTTCACCCAGGCGGCGATGCTGGTCGCAATGGCAAGGCCGATAAAGCCCTGCTGGCCCAGCGATTTCATCCAGAAGAACAGGCCCGCGCCCAGCGCCGTGTTGATGGCGACCGAGACAAGCGCATATCGCATCGGCGTTTTCGTATCTTCCCGCGCGAAATAGGCGGGCGCCAGAACCTTGATCAGCACGAAAGCCGGCACGCCCCAGGCAAAATGAAAGAGGGCGCTGCCCGACTGGAAGGCGTCATCGGCCAGGAAGGCCCCGCGAACGAAGAAGGCATCGATCAGGAAAACGGGCGCAATCATCAGCGAGGCGGCTGCCGGGAGGGTCAGCGCCATGGCCAGGCCGATGCCCTCATCCATGGTTGTCCGGCTGGACGCATCATCCATCGCGCGGGCGGCACGCGACAGGCGCGGCAGGATCGCAACGCCAACCGCCACGCCGACCAGGCCCAGCGGCAGCTGGTACAGCCGGTCAGCGGCGTAGAGCCAGCTCTTTGCGCCCACTTCGAAACTCGCGAGCGACTGGCTGACGATGATGTTGATCTGCGTGCCGCTGGCCGCGATCGTGCCGGGCAGGGCGAGCATCATCACTTTCTTGACCGCTGGTGTCAGGCGCGGCAATCCGATCAGGCTGAGATGCACCTTCTGGCGCCTCACGCCCCACCAGAGCGCTCCCGCCTGCAGCACGCCGGCCACGAAATACGCAATGGATGCGGCCTTGGCCGTGGTTACCGGGTCCGGGCTGACAAAGGCGGCCGGGATGAGACAGAGGTTCAGGAGAGTCGGCACGCCCGCCGACAGGATGAACCGCTCCGAGGAGTTCAGCACACCCGACAGCAGCGCGGCCAGCGCCATGAAGGTCAGGTAGGGCATCGTGATGCGGGTCAGCAGGACTGCGAGATTGTAGTGGACCGTATCATCGGCCTGGCCGCCATGGATCAGCAGCAGGACCCAGGGCATGAATATCTGCGCCAGGATTGTCAGCGCGGCCGTTGCCGCGAACAGGACCCGCATGGCCTCCTGCGCGACGGCGCGGGCCGCCTCGGCACCCTCGGCCTCCAGCGTGCGCGCATAGGTCGGCACGAAGGCCGAGGCAAAGGCGCCTTCGGCAAAGATGCGGCGGAACAGGTTCGGAAACTGCTGCGCCGTGGCCCAGGCATCGCCGACCGGCCCGGCCCCGATACGCGCGACCAGCAGGATGTCGCGTACCATGCCCAGCACGCGGCTGGCCAGCGTCAGGGAAGACTGCACGAGTGTGTTGCGCGCGACGCTCATGCCAGTCCCCTTGGGTGAATTCTCAGAAACTGTCCACGGCGCGGGAGCGTTTCAGCTTCCGGGCCGGGGTTTGCGGCGCCTCAAGCTCCTCGCGCCCGAGTACGGCGAGAAGGCGTTCTTTCAGCATATCCTTGCGCGCGCCCTTGCCCAGTTTCTGGCCGCGGGCCGTCTGGACATAGAACGCATCGAACACGCGCTCACCATATGAACCGACATGCGCCGAATGGATCGACAGTTTCATGTCGGCCAGAACATCGGCGACTTCATGCAGCAGGCCGGGGCGGTCGCGGCCGCCAACATCAATAACCGTATAGTCGGCGGACAGGTCATCGCGGATCTGGACAGAGGGCTGCACAAGGAAGGCCGCTTCGCGCCGCCCTGCGCGTGTCTTGACCTCGCCCTTGATGGCCTTGCCTGCCAGCGCGTCGCGCATGGCCTGTTCCAGCCGCTCCATGCGGGGTGCATCGCCGGCAGCGAAAGCGCCCTTGGCATGGTCCTGCAGCATGAAGATATCGACGATCCGTCCGCTCTTGCTGGTGAAGACCTGCGCCGAGACGACATTCGCGCCGAGCCGGGCCAGGGTGCCCGCAAGGTCGGCGAACAGGCCGGTCCTGTCGGCGCCGGAGACGATGACCGCCACGGCGCCGCCATCGGTGAGGTAACGGTGGGCAACCGTATCGTGTGAATCGGTCAGCACCTGCGCCTGCCAGGCGAGGTCCTCAAGGTCGAAGCCGGTCCAGTAGGCAGTCTCCATTTCCAGCATGATGGCTGGCACGCTGCCGATCTGATCCACCAGCGCCTCGCGGCGCCGTTCGGCGCGCGCTTCCAGCTCGGCCAGAACGCCGGCCTCGTCCGTTCGGCCGCCGCGCAGGGCGGCTGCCGTATTGTTGTAGAGGTCGGACAGCAACTGGCCTTTCCAGGCGTTCCACACGGCCGGTCCAACAGCCTTGATATCCGCAACCGTGAGAATGTAGAGCAGGCGCAGCCGCTCCAGCGAGCCCACCAGGTCGGCAAATTTTGCGACGGTCCGCGGGTCCGAAATATCGCGTTTCTGGGCGGTCTCGCTCATTTCCAGATGGTGCCCGACCAGCCAGGCCACAAGTTCGGTTTCCGCCTGCGGCAGGCCCAGCCGTTCGCAGGCGCGTGCCGAGGTCTTCGTGCCTTCGATCTGCTGGTCGCCCTTGCCCTTGCCTGTGTCGTGCAACAGCATGGCCAGGTACAGGGCCCGGCGGTTTTCAAGCAGCGGGAACAATTCCGAGACGAGGGCCACCTTTTCCCCGCGGCCATGCTCCATGTCGGAAATATGGGCAACGGCGCGGATCGTGTGCTCGTCCACCGTATAGTGATGATACATGTTGAACTGGGTCTGGGCCACGATGCCGCCGAATTCCGGTATCAGGCGCCCCAGAAGGCCGGACTCGTTCATCCAGCGCAGAACCTGTCCCGGCCTGTCGCCGCCCATGATGGCTTCCAGCACCAGCCGCCTTGCCTCGGGCAATTCGCGCACGGGCTCATTGATGCCGCGCAGGTTGCGGGTCAGTGCAGTCAGCGCGTCCGGGTGGATGTCCTTGCCCTCCCGGCGGGCAATCGTGAACAGGCGCAGCATGTTGAGCGGATCGGCCGCCATCACCTCTTCGCCGGTCACGTTGATGCGTCCATTGTCCAGGGTGAAGCCCTTTTCCGGCAGGGCCTGCGGGGCGCGCACGGGCAGAAAGCGGCGCAGGCCTTCCGGCTTCTTCTTGTGGTCGGCCTCCAGCTTGGCCGCCAGGATACGGGTCAGGCCGCCGACATCCTTGGCGATCAGGAAATAGCGTTTCATGAAACGCTCGACACCCTGTTGCTCGCCCCTGTCACGATAGCCCATGCGGGAGGCGATTTCTGGCTGCAGGTCAAACCCGAGCCTCTCTTCCGGCCGCCCGGTCACGAAGTGCAGGTGGCAGCGCACGGTCCACAGGAATTTCGCGGCCCGGATGAAGATGGCATATTCGTGCGGCGTGAACGGGCCATTGCGCATGACGTCTTCCAGCGTCGTGCCGCCATACATGTGCTTGGTGATCCAGTAGAGCGTCTGCAGGTCGCGCAGGCCGCCCTTGCCTTCCTTCAGGTTCGGCTCGACGACATAGCGCGCATCGCCGTGGCGATTGTGGCGCGCGTCGCGTTCGGCCAGCTTGTCGGCGATGAACTGGGCATCCTTGCCTTTCACCGCATCGCGCTGGAACAGCTCGAACATGTCATTGGCCAGCGCCTCGTCGCCGCAGATGAAGCGTGCGTCCAGCATGGATGTCTTGATGGTGACATCTTCGGCCGCCAGCTTCACGCAATCGTTTGGCGTGCGGAAAGCGTGGCCCACTTTCAGGCCCATGTCCCACATCGCGTAGAGCATGTATTCGATCACGCTTTCAGTGTGCGGGCTGACCTTGTAGGCACGAAGGAACAAGAGGTCGGTATCGGATGACGGCGCCATCACGCCGCGGCCATAGCCGCCGGTCGCGACCAGTGCGATCCGCTCTGCCTCGGTGGGGTTGCGCGCCCGGATGACATGGGTGGTCGTATAGTCGTACAGCGCATGGATGACTTCATCCTGCACGGCGCAAAGCAGGCGCGCGGTATCCAGTCCGTCTGCGCCCTGCTGCAGGCGTTCCTGCGCGATCATGCGTCCGCGAAACAGGGCCGCATGCAAATGGTCAATCGCAATCTTCCGCGCCGCCTGAGGGTCTCCCAGATTGTTCTGGGCCGCTGCCGTCAGCTTCACCCGCAGGGCGCGCCCGTCGATAATGTTCGAAATGCGCCACCGTCCCGGCCGCCGCTTCGAGGGGCTGCGTGTCTCGACAAGACTGGGCGCTTTCGGGGCAGGGGTCGACGTATCTGTCATGCGATTCCTATAGCAGGTCGGCGTCTGCCGACTATCACCGCTTTTCAGGCAATACTGGCAAGCTGCGCGACTGTTTTACCACGCCATAGGCAAAACTGGTTTCTATTGAGGCAATTCCCGGAATTTTCTGGATCGTCTGGCGCACCAGCTGTTCATAATCGTCGAGGCTGCGGGCAACGACACGCAACTGGTAATCCTCGCTGCCGGTCATCAGGTAGCAGTCGATGATCGCGTCGGTTTCGGCAATGCGTTCCTCGAAGCGCCGGACGGTCTCATCGGAATGGTTGGTCAGGCGGATGCGCACAAAGCCCGTGATGGGAAACCCGCAGGCCTTTTCATCCACCAGCGCCGTATAGCCCGTGATCAGGCCAGCCGCTTCGAGATTGCGCACCCGGCGCAGGCAGGGTGAGGGTGACAGGCCGATCATGGCCGACAATTCCTGGTTGGTCAGGCGGCCGTCGCGCTGCAGAGCACTCAGTATCTTGGCATCTGTTGCGTCCATTTTGCACATTATTGGCAGAATCTGTCAATTTGCAACAGATAATCAGCAGAATGAGGCGAAACCCGCCTTTTGGAGTGTGCTATACTGGTGCAAACACCGGAGACACGTTCATGGCCTATGACACATCGCGGCCGCTCGGCTTTGCAACCCGCGCCATCCATCACGGCTACCATCCCGAGGACAATCAGAACGCGCTGACCCCGCCCTTGCACCTCACCTCCACCTTCGCCTTCGAGACGGCAGAGCAGGGCGGCGCCCTGTTCGCCGGTGAGGCCGAGGGCCACATCTATTCGCGCATCTCGAACCCGACGGTCGCCCTGCTTGAATCCCGCATTGCCGAGCTGGAAGGCGCCGAGGCCGGGCTCTGCACCGCCTCCGGCATGGGCGCGATCTCGGCCACGATGTGGACGCTGGTCAAACCCGGCGACGAGATCATCACCGACAAGACGCTGTATGGCTGCACCTTTGCCTTCATGCGCGACGGCCTCTCCCGCTTCGGCATCCAGATCACCCATGTCGATCTGCGCGACCCGGAAAACCTGCGCGCGGCGATCAGTGACAAGACGCGCATCGTCTATTTCGAAACGCCCGCGAACCCCAATATGCGCCTCGTCGATATCCGCGCCGTGTCAGACATCGCCCATGCTTCCGGCGCGCTGGTCATCGTCGACAATACCTATGCCTCGCCCATGCTCACGCGCCCGGTCTCTTTCGGTGCAGATTTCGTGCTTCATTCGGCCACCAAATATCTCGGCGGACACGGTGACCTGGTCGCCGGGGCCGTCTGCGGCCGGGCCGAAGCGATCCACGAGATCCGCATGGTTGGCGTCAAGGACATGACCGGTTCCGTCATGGCGCCGTTCAACGCCATGCTGGTGATGCGCGGCCTGAAAACCCTGCAGCTGCGCATGCAGCGCCATTGCGAGAGCGGAATGAAAGTGGCCGAATGGCTGGAGGCCCAGCCGGGCGTGTCCGCCGTTTACTATCCCGGCCTCGCCAGCCATCCGCAGCACGACCTCGCCAGGCGCCAGATGGACGGCTTCGGCGGCATGATCGCCTTCGAGCTCGAAGGCGGCTACGAGGCCGGCATCGCCATGATGAACCGTCTCTCCCTCATCCGCCGCGCCGTCAGCCTTGGCGATGCCGAAACCCTTGTCCAGCACCCCGCCAGCATGACGCATTCCACTTATTCACCGGAAGAACGCGCAGCTCACGGCATCTCGGACGGTCTCGTGCGCCTCTCTGTCGGGCTGGAAGATGTGGCTGACCTGCTGGAAGATCTGGCCAATGCGCTTGGAACAAATGACCGCTAGCCCACCACCACATGCTCGTCCCCAAACCAGAGCGGCGAATTCGCCAGGTCGATGAACTTCTTTTCGTCCTCGAGCAGTTCGGCGCCGGCCCGTCGTCCCTCGGGGGTGGCGTTGCCCCGGGCCAGGTCATCGAGGCTGTCCCACCACAACTCGGCCACTCCGTCGTAGGGTTCCGGGCCGCCTCGGGCCTGCCGAAGAAGCTGATTATAGGCGTCGTCGAGCATGGTATGGGTCTGGACGTAGCGTTTGATCCGCAGGACCTCGGCCCGGGCCCGGACCAGCGGGCCGTGGTTCTCGAACCAGTAGGTCTGAAACTCCCCGGGCGAGATATGGGGCAGACGCCGAAGACAGAAGGTCAACTTGATCATCAGGTGCTCCTCACCGTAATCAGGAAGGATCGGCCGGATCATCCGTGCCGGGCGGCGAATTCCTGGAAAGCCGCCTGGTTTTCTCGAATCAGTTCGGGAATGGGCAGACTGTAAGGACACCGCTCCAGGCACTCGCCGCATTCGGTGCACTCGTCCACCGTGGCTATGGCCTCCCGGGTCATGAGCAGGGCCATCTTCGGGTCCAGACGCCGGGACATGGAACGGAAACCCATGATTTCGACGATGCGCACGCCGTTGTCGCAGGGCAGACAGTATCCGCAGCGGTGGCAGAACCGTTTGCCCAGGCTGGCGCGGAGGGCCTCGATCTCGTCCATATCGGCCCGGCTCAGCGGGCGGGGACTTTCGTACAGGTCGATGATTTCATCGGCTTCCCGCAGGGACTCGATGCCGGGGATAGGCACCAGGTCGGAATGCCGGCGCAGGAAACCGAAACACAGGTCGGCCCGGTCGAGCAGTCCGCCGCCCAACGGCTTCATGCCGATGAGGCCCATGTCCTGCTCCCGGGCGGCCGGAAACAGCTCGGAGGCCGCGTCGTATTCGATAAAATTAAAGGGAAACTGGAGCGTGGCGAAGAGTCCGGTCCGGCAGGCTTCCAGGGCCGTGGCCGGGTCGTGGGCGCTGAAGCCGACGTGCGCGATTTTGCCCGCCTCGACGGCGCGCCGAACCGCCTCCATGGCCCCGTTCGGAGCCAGAATGGCGTCCAGGTCCTGTCGTTTGCTCAGGTTATGAAACTGAAACAGGTCCAGACGGTCGGTCTGAAGGTCACGCAGGCTCTTGTCGATGTGCCGGGCCGCGGTTTCCGCGTCGCGGGCCAGGGTCTTGGTGGCCAGGACCACCCGGTCGCGCACCGGTCCCAGGGCCTGCCCGAGCTTTTTCTCGCTGTCCCCATACATGTTGGCCGTGTCGAAGAACGTGACGCCCCGATCAAAGCAGTGGCGTATGATTCCGGCGGCCTCTTCCGCCTCGACCCGGATGATGGGAATGCCCCCGAAACCCAGTTCGGACACTTCCAGGCCGGTTTTTCCCAGTCGCACGCTGTTCATGTTCATTTGCCTCCGCCGCCGCTTCGAAGCGAAAAGCAGCCCCCGGGAAAGCCCTTTCCCGGCGGGCCAGGCCGAACGGCGGCATCAGTCCGCGGTTTTTTTGAGTGACTGGCCAGCGCTCCAGGCCTCGGCCAGAACCGGGCCCAAGGCGTAATAGCGCTTGTCGTGCATGGAAAACAGAAGCGGCCGAATCTTGCCCGGGTCCGGACGGCCGGCTTCGAGCACGGCGTCATCGCACCAGGTTTCGACCACTTCGCCTATAAATATATCGTGTTTGGGGAATTCAAGGGCCTGGACCAGCCGGCACTCCATGTTGACGGGGCATTCCCGGATCATGGGCGCGGTGACGAGGTTTCCGTAGAAGACGTCGAACAGGGAGGCCTTGTCCGCATTCCGGCCCGAGACCAGGCCGCAGTAGTCGGTCTTTTCCACCAGGTCCATGGAAGGAATGTTCACGCTGAACGTGCCGTTTTCCTTGATGCCGGCATTGGTGTAATGGACCTTGTTCAGGCCTAGGGACACGGTGGTGTGGTCCATGATGCCTACGTGGGCCACGGCCAGGAAATTGGGCCGTCCGTCCACCATGGCCCCGACCAGGGTCGTGGGCATGGGGTACAGGCTGTTTAGCGCGCCCAGCCGGGTTTTGGGCATGGCAAACTCCAAGGGGGTCCGCCGGCCCCGAAGGGCCGGGAATCAATGTTCGTGAGGCTCCTTGAGGAACAGTTCGTGATACTCCTCGTCATTCAGGTGCCGTCGCAACAGACGGCTCATGACCTGAAACAGCTCCTCGATCTCCTCGTCGGTCAGACGCTTGCGCATGACCTCCATGAAACGGTCGTCGGAAAATTTCTGCAGATATACGATCAGCGAGGCCTCGTCCGTTTCCCGGTCCATTCCGAAGCCGGTCAGACCGGTGTATGCCTCGACGAAGTCATGACTGTGCAAGGCCATTCCTCTCCTTTCAAACCGCGAGAACCAGGCGGACGTCCATGACATTGGTCCGGGTCGGTCCGGTCATGACCAGGTCGTCCAGGGCCTGGAAAAACGGATAGGCGTTATTCTCTTGCAGGTGCTTGACCGGATTCATGTCCGCCTCGGCCGCCCGGCGGCAGGTGTTCCAATCGGCCATGGCTCCGGCCGCGTCGGTCGGTCCGTCGGTGCCGTCCGTACCGGCTGAAAAAACGAGGACGCCTTCATGGCCGTCGATATCCAGGGCAGCGGCCAGGGCGAACTCCTGGTTCCGCCCGCCCTTGCCTTTCCCGTGCAGGGTGACCGTGGTCTCGCCCCCGGAAATCAGGCAGGCCGGCGCCTTGATCGGATACCCGGAGGCCTTGACCTCCCGCCCCATGGCCGCATGGACCCGGGCCACTTCCCGGGTCTCCCCTTCAATGCTCGAGGAAAGAATCAGGGGCCGGTACCCCAGTTTTTTGGCTTCCGCTTCGGCCGCCTTCAGGCTGATCCAGTTGGAGCCGACGATCACGTTGGTCACGCGGGACAAGGCCGGATCGCCGGGCTTGGGGGTGTCCGGAATCTGGCCGGTCAGGCCTTTCCTGAGATGATTGCGCACCGCGGCCGGCACTTTTTTCATCAGACGATACTTGGCCAGGATGACGGCCACCTCCTCGAAGCTCGAACGGTCCGCCACGAACGGACCGGAGGCGATGGTGTCCATGTCGTCGCCCACCACGTCGGACAACATGAGGTTGACCACCGTGGCCGGAAAGGCCGCCCGGGCCATCTGGCCGCCCTTGACCTGGGAGAGATGTTTGCGCACCGCATTGATCTCATGGATGCTGGCCCCGCAGGCCAGAAGCAGTTTGGTCACGCTCTGCTTTTCCAACAGGTTCAAGCCGTCGGACGGCAGCGGCAGCAAGGCCGATCCGCCCCCGGAAATCAGGGAGAAAACCAGGTCGTCTTTTTCGGCCGCTTCGAGAACGGCCTTGATGGTTCGAGCCGCCCTGACCCCGGCCTTGTCCGGAACCGGGTGGGCCGCTTCCATGACCTTGACCCGCTTCAGACTCAGCCCGTGTCCCTTTTTCACGGAAATGACGCCTTCCTCGATGCGAGCGCCCAGTATTTTTTCCAGGGCCTGGGCCATGGGCGCGGTGGCCTTGCCGGCGCCGACGACGAAAATACGCCCTGTCTTGCTCAGATTGAAGGTCTTGAGAACCTTTTTGCCTTGAACGATCTTCAGGGTTTCGCCGGATCGGGTCACGGTTTGATGGACCACCCGTCCTGGTTCCACCGATGCCAGGGATGCTTTGAATATGGTCAGGGCATCCTTCCTGAGTTTGGCGTCCAAGCGGGGTTGCGCTTTCACCTCGACCTCCTTTTCTGGCTAAAGCTCAAAAACACTGTAGCTCTTCCGGCCCTTCCCCTGAATAATTGACCATTATAGGGCAGTTAATCAAATTCACAAAGGGATTTTTTATAAACCCGTCACGGCGCAATGAGTCAACCGATTGATATGAATGGGCTATTTATGTGGAGTCCGGCCGAAAACCCGACCCGGAACCGGCCGTTCAATTGCCGGAAGACCGAAAAACGGCCGGCCGGCCCGGTCATACGGAGTGGTTTTCAGGCCAGACTGAATCGCCAGCGGCAGTATTCGTCCGGCGGATGCTCGTCCGGCGGGGCGAAAAGGCAATCGACACGGATGCGGGGGTCGATGGCCTGGGCAAAGCCTTTGAATTCAGCTTCATGCATGGCCTGGCAGGGGTATTCGCCGATCCCCCTGGCCAATCGCGCCTGCTGAGGCGGGCAGGAAGGTACGCTCAAGATGACCTGGTCCGGTTCTTCCTCGATCCGATATCCCACGAGGATGGTCCAGGGAAACAGCCGCAGGGCTTTGAGGAACCCGGGCAGACCGTCCTCTTTTATCCCGAAACGCTGCTTCAGGTCGGTGGCGGCCATGTTGGCGGCCTTGCCCCAGACCTTTTCGTTGAAGCGGCAGGCTTCGTCCAGGCCGTGGTCCCGTTCGACGTTGAGGAACCAGAAGGCGTCGACGACGCGGTAGGAGTGCAGGAGGAACTCGATATAGGAGACCAGGTCTTTCTTTTCCCAGGCGCTGAAATCGTTCATATGCTGTCGGTCCTCGGAAATCGTCGGCGGTCAAGACCCGGGGGATCAGGTTTCCCACCAGGATTTTTTCAGTACGGTTTCCGACTTTTTCCTGGCCTTGGCCGACTGCGCGGGGCGCTTGGGTTCGTCGCGTTTGAATATGTCCCCGGGATCGATCTTTTTTTCCGATCCATCCCACCAGTTGCCCCCGCCGGTTTTGGCCGGTTTTTCGGCGGGCCGGTCCGGTTCACTTTTAAATATATCCCCGGGCTCCACTTTCTTTTCCTGGCCTTCCCACCAGTTGGCGGAAGGCTTCTTTTGGGGCGGTCCGGCCGCGGTTTTGGGCCCGGAAGCGGCGGGTTTGGGATGATTGAGCAGTCCGAGTTTCTGGAGGAGCCGCTTGTATCGCTTTTCCCCTTGGGGGATAAAAGTGAAACGGCCCGAGTCGAACTCGGCCGTACTGAAACTTTCGCGCAATGGAGTCAAGTTGAAGTCATTATCCAGAAGGGCGCAATTTACCTGTCCGTCGCGCTCTTCGACGGTCATCCAGAAGTTCCGGTACTCCTGAGTCTGGGCCGTGCCCCCGGTCCCGATGGTCCCCTTCTTGACTTCCAGGTAAATACCGGCTTTGATCTGACTCATGCCGACACTCGCTTGGATCGATTTTTCAAGTAATTTAGCATAAAATTGTTGCCGGCGCCACGGAATTCAGCGGAAAAGGCATAAAGGATTTGACAGGTCGGTCGAAAAATCACTATGAGAACGAGGGAGAAGCATTACCACAGAGGAGGACGTGTGATGGAAGTGAAGAAGCTGGGAGTTTTGGGCGCCGGGGCCATGGGGCATGGCATCGCTCAGTTGGCGGCCGTGATCGGCTGCGAAGTGGTCCTGCGGGACATCGACATGAAGTTTGTGGAAAAAGGGATCGCCGGCATGGACAAGTTCATGAGCCGGAGCGTGGAAAAAGGCAAGATGAGCGCCGAGGACAAGGAGGCCGCCCTGGCCCGGGTCAAGGGCACGGTGAACATGTCCGACCTGTCGGACGTGGATTTCGTCGTCGAGGCGGTTCTCGAAGACCTGGACCTCAAGAAAAAGGTCTTTGCCGAACTCGATGAAGTCTGCCGGCCGGACGTGATCCTGGCCACGAACACCTCGTCCATGTCCATCACCGAGATCGCCAAGGCCACCAAGCGGCCGAACCAGGTCGTGGGCATGCATTTTTTCAACCCCGCGCCGATCATGCGGCTGGTCGAGGTCATCCGGGGCTATTTCACGGACGACGAGACCGTGGCGGCCACGAGCGCCCTGGCCCAGCGCATGGGCAAGCAGACCGTCGAGGTCAAGGTGGACTCGCCCGGCTTCATCGTCAACCGGCTCATGGTGCCCCACATGCTGGAAGCCATCGAGATGTACCAGGAAGGCGTGGCCTCCAAGGAGGACATTGACAAGGCGGTCAAACTGGGGTTGAACTACCCCATGGGTCCGTTCGAACTGATGGACATGACCGGCATCGACATCATTTATAATGTGGCCGAATACTTTCTCAAGGAACTGAACAAGGAACTCAAGTGGGTTTCGCCGACCCTGCTCAAGAACACGGTTCGCGCCGGCAGGCTGGGCAAGAAAACCGGGGGCGGCTGGTACGAATAAGCTCCGGACGGACGCGGGTCCCGGCCGGTCACCCCGGCCGGGGCCATGACATCCGGCCCGGCATGTGTTATCATTTCCTGACCGGGAGAAGACCCGAGCCGGGAGGCAAAAACTCGTGCGCGGACAGAACATTCTCCGCATCATCGCCCTGATCGGCTTGTGCGCGCTGGTCTATTACTTCAGCTTCGACAACGGCCGCCGGGCCATGGAGCCCCGCGTCAGAGAGATCGAAGCCGGGCTGCTGGCCAAGGACCGGATCATGGAAAGCATGGCCCTGGAAGTGCGCCGGCTCAAGGAGCAGCTGGCCAACTGCCCGGGCGGCGCGGAATCCGCCCCGGCCCGGGAGGATGCCGAGGCGGCCCCGCGGGTCCGGGTCCAGCTCGACGCGTCGCGTCTGATCTTCGACAACCGGCTTCTGGTGACCTGTCTAGGGATCGACCGGGAGAAGAAACAGGCCCGTATCCTGCTCAACCTGATCGATGAGGACACGCGCAAGGCCGAGACCCTGGAGCTGGGCCACGGCCTGAATTTCAGTCTGGCCGGCCAGAACTTCACCATGCTTCTGGAGCAGATTCAAACCTCGTCCGTGTCGTTGCAGTTCGTGAAAAGGTAGCCGCTCGCATGCATTCCAACCATCTGGACCTCATCGTCCGCCGCATCCAGGGACGGCTCAACCGGGAGAGCGGTCCGCTCGAACCGCCCCTGATCTATCTGGACCCCGAAGCCGTCCGTCACATCTACCAGGAACTGACCGGACTCGACGAGCCGCCGGGCATCCACGTGGCCCTGCCCGAGGCCGAGGCCCCGGGCCGGGCCGAAGCCAGGTTCGGGATCGAGACCGGGTACCGGCCCCCGGCCCGGCTTTTGTTCGAGGCCATGTCGCCCATCCTGGATGAGACCGTGCCCCGGGTCGACCGGCCCGAGGACCTGCACCCGCTGGCCTATCGATACGCCCGGATTTTCGGCCGTTTCCAGACCACGCATTTCCCGGACGGCGGTCTGAACCTCGAAATCAGCTTCGCCGGGGTGCGAGGCATCCTTTTTTACACCAAGGCCTTTTTCAGCTCCATGGTCCGGCCCCTGCTCGGTTCGGACCGCTTCCACTCCCTGGGCTGCCAGGTCGAGGCCCTGGTCTACCTTCACGGCCGGCCCCAAAGAACGATATTCTATCACCAGAGTTTCGGAGACGATCAGGAGCACGTCTGGCTGCCCCTGGCGCCCGTCGCCCTTCGGGAGGCGGAAGGAAACATCGAAAGCGAGTGACCCCTGTATGGACGCGGACGAAAAACTGTTCATCGACATTATTCACCAGGCCCTCGAGGCCGCCAAGGACGCCGATACGGAAACCCTGGGCCTCCAGGTCAAGGGGGCCAACACCCGGGAGGATTTCGAGGCCTTCATGACCCGGTTTTTCGAGCAGGCGGGCGAAGTGCCCCTGCTCTCGGAAAACCGGTTCAAGATCGTCATGCTGGTCGGCGGCCAGCGCTCCTGGCGCAAGGCCCGCGACCTGGTCATGCTGGCCCTGGCCGCCTTTGACCGCTCCCACGAGGACCACGGCCAGGAACTCTGGCCGTCGCGGCGGGACCGTTGAACATGCCGGCAAGCTCGTTCCATGCGGCAAGGCCGCGGGGAGCTTCATTTTCGGAATCGAGTATCGGCCACTTGGAACGGAAGTCTCCGAACCGGCGCTTTGCCGCGGAGAACCCCTTTGAGGCCCCGGAGGCCCCTGAAAAAATGAAGGCGACATGACGACCCTGATCGTATATTTCTGCCTGGCGATAACGGTGTCCTTCACCTGTTCCCTGCTCGAGGCGACCATTCTGTCCCTGACCCACGCCCACATCGAGGTCCTGATCAAGAACGGCCACCGCAGCGGCCACATGCTCAAGGCCCTCAAGGACAAGATCAACCACCCCCTGGCCGCCATCCTGACCCTGAACACCATCGCCAACACGGTCGGGGCCGCCGGCGTGGGCGCCCAGGCCCAGGTCGTCTTCGGCAGCAAGTGGGTGGCCCTCCTGTCCGGTGTGCTGACCTTGGCCATTCTCGTTTTTTCCGAGATCATCCCCAAGACCCTGGGCGCGGCCTACTGGAAAAACCTGGGCCCGGCCGCCGCCTATCTCATCCGGGGCATGATCATCATCACCTACCCCCTGGTCGTGATCTTCGAGGCCCTGGCCCGCCTCATTTCGCCCAAGGGCATCCAGATCAAGATCACCCGCGAGGAAATGATCGTGGCCGCGGAAATGGGCCTGGCCGCCGGCGAACTCCGGGACCGGGAACGGGCGATCATCCGGAACCTGCTGCGGCTGAACAACATCACGGCCCGTGACATCCTGACCCCCCGCTCCGTGCTCTTCGCCCTGCCCCAGGACCAGACCGCCTGCCAGATCATCGAGGAACGCAAAGTACTTCCCTTCGCCCGTATCCCGGTCTACGGCAAGGACCTGGACGACATCACCGGCCTGGTCCGGCGCTGGGACATTCGGCAGGCCTGCACCCAGAACGGGGGGGACCGGCCCATATCGGAACTGGCCAATCCCATTTTCGCCGTGCCTGAAACCAAGTCCGTGACCGACCTGCTCGACGAGTTCATCCTGCGCCGCGAACACATCTTTCTGGTCGTGGACGAATACGGCGGCACCCAGGGCGTCATCACCCTCGAGGACGCCATTGAAACCCTACTGGGCGTCGAGATCGTGGACGAACTCGACTCCGTGGACGACATGCGCAAGTACGCCCGGGAACAGTGGGAGAAGCGGAAAGCGGCCCGCAACATGTGAGCCGCGCCCGTTCGTCGAGGGAACCTGATTGTCCGCCGTGGAACTGTTCGAAGACTTTTTTTTCATCCAGCGGGACTTCCTGACCGGCAACCACTTCGTCTGCCGGGGGCCGGAACCGGCCCTGATCGACACGGGATTCATCGCCGACACCGAACGCACCCTGGACCTGATCCGGGACCTGGGCGCGGACCCGGCCCGGGTCGGCCGCATCGTCAACACCCACACCCATTACGATCACTGCGGGGCCAACCGGGTCATTCAGGACCGGTCCGGCTGCGAAATTCTCCTGTCGGTTACGGGCAAGCACTTCATGGACACCCGCGACGACTGGGCCATGTGGTGGCGATACCATGAAGCGCCGGACGGGTATTTCCACTGCGCGCGCGGCATCGAGGACGGAGAGACGGTCCGCATCGGGCGGTACGAGTTCGAGGCCCGGTGCACGCCGGGCCATGCCGGCGACCTGCTGGTCCTGTACAACCGGAAGCACCGCCTTCTCATCTCTTCGGACACCCTCTGGGAAAACGACATGGCCATGATCAACGTGCGGGTCGAAGGCAGCCGGGCCCTGTTCTGTCAGCTCGAATCCCTGGACCGGCTGGCCGGCCTGGACGCGGCCCTGGTCTGTCCCGGACACGGCCGGCCCTTTACCGACGCCGGGGCGGCCATCGACCGGGCCAGGACCCGGGTCCGGCGCTTTTTGGCCCATCCGGAAAAGCTGGGCGCCGACACGGTCAAGAAAATCCTGGTCTATTCCCTGCTGACCCGGGGTCCGATCGAGGCCGAGGCCTTTGAAGCCGAATGCCTGGCCTCGAACTGGTTCCGCGAGACCGTTGACTTGTACTTCGACGGGCGGTATGAAAGCATGTATCGCCGGACCCTGGAGGGACTGGCCGGCCGGGGCCTGATCCAACGGGACGGGACCCGCATTTATTCGGCGCTGATGACGTCCTAGGAGGCGCGTTTTGCCGGTCATCGAAATACTGCCCGATCTTTTCTTCATCCAACGGGGCTTTCTGAACGGCAACCATTTCGTCTGGCGGGGCCGGGAACCGGTGCTGGTGGACAGCGCGTACGTAGGCGGATACGAGGAGACCGGGCGGCTGATTGCCGGCCTGGGCGTGGACCTCTCCCGCGTCCGCCTGATCGTCAACACCCACACCCACTGCGACCATATCGGCGGCAACCACCGCATCCAGGAACGGTCCGGCTGCCAGGCAGCCCTGCACCGGATCGGCAAGCACTTCATCGACACCCGGGACGACTGGTCCACCTGGTGGGGCTACTACGGCCAGGAGGCCGAGTTCTTCGAGGCCCACGTCGGCCTCGAGGACGGCGATCGCATCGATGTCGGACCGTACGAGTTCGAGGTCCTTTACACGCCCGGGCATGCCTCGGACGGCATCGTGCTCTACAACCGCCGCCACCGCCTGCTCTTCAGCGGGGACGCCCTGTGGGAACACGACGCCTCGGCCCTGAACCCGCGCGTGGACGGCAGCGCGGCCCACTTTGCCCAGCTCGACTCCCTCGATCGCATGGCCGAACTGGATATCGACCGCGTCTTTCCCGGACACGGCCCGCCCTTTTCCGAGGTCCGAAAGGCCATCGAAAAGTCAAAGGACAAAATCCGCAACTTCATGTACGATCCGGACAGGCTCGGCCGCAGCCGGATCAAGAAGGTCGTCAGCTACACCCTGCTCATGACCGGAGCCATCGACGAAAACGCCCTGTTCCAACGCCTGATGGCCTGGCCCTGTTTTCCCGAGTTCGTGGACATCGAGTTCCAGGGCCGTTACCGGGAACTGTTCGACGACTCCCTGGACAGCCTGGCCGCCCTGGGCCGGGTCGAGCGCCGGGACGGCCGCGTGGTTTCCTTGCTCGAGCCCTGACCCCCTCAACCCGGAGGCCGTTCATGGACAACGGACTCGACGAGCGCACCAGCCTGGATTTGCAAGGCCTGGCCGACTGGACGGAGGACCGCATCCAGGAAGACCTGGACCGTCTGGTCGAGGCCAAGCTGCTCGCCCTGGGCCAACCCGAGGACCAGGCCCGCTCCGACGGGCGCCTGATCGCCGGACTGATCGGCCGGACCACGGTCCTGGTGCGGGCGTTGGGGCCGGACGAAGCGGAGCGGCGATTCGGGACCCATCTCATGACCGTGCTCACCGAAGTCTGGCGGACGCTCAATACCAGCCATGACCTGTCCCGGGTCGTCCGCCGCTGGCTCGAGATACCGGACAAGCTGTTCGACCTGGGGCTGATTCTGGAGTCGCGCGAAACGCCCCTGCGATTGAAGCTCGAGTTCCGGGAGCCGGACCCCGGACAGCCCAGCACCCTCCTGCCGCCCTTTCGCCGCTTCATCCCCTTGCTGGGCCGCCGGCCCGAGACCGAAATACTGGCCGGCTGGCGGGACGCGGAGGCCTGTTTTTCCTGGATGGTCCTGACCGGCGAGGGCGGCATGGGCAAGACCCGCCTGGCCCAGGAGTTCGCCTGGTCCTGCGGGCAGGAAAACGGCTGGGCCGCCGGTTTCATGGACCTGGACGCTTTGAACGGCCTGGTCGATCACCCGGACTTTCACAACTGGCGGCCCCTGACCGATACCCTGATCGTGGCCGACTATGCGGCCGGCAAGACGGAGCCGCTGGGCCGGCTGTTGAGGCACTGCGCCGAGTGCGCGGCCGGGATTCACGACACCTCGATCGAACCGCGCCTGCGGGTCCTGCTCATCGAACGCCAAGCCGATCCGGAAAGCGGCTGGCTCAAGGAACTGCTCTCCCGGGGCGAAGGCGCGGTCCGGGACGACCTGGAACAGGCCCGGGCCGTCGGGCTGGAAATCCGGGCCCCGGGCGGCGCGGAAGCGGACCCGGGCCGGACCATGATCCAGGTCATGAAGGCCACGCTGGAGCGATGGTCGAAACTGACCGGACGACCCGCCCCGGCATGGCCGGCCGACCTGGAGGCGGACCCGGAGACCATGAACCGGCTGGCGGACGCCACCCGGGGACGGCCTCTGTTCCAGCAGATGGCCGGTCTGCGCGCCTGCGAATCCGGCCGCGCCCGGGACCTGTTCCACTGGCGGCGGGAGGAACTCCTCGAGTTCGCCGTCAAGTGGGAGCGCCGCTACCTGTCCGAATACGCCCGAACACGAGGACTGGATGAAAACCGGATCGAAATGCTCGAACGGGCCGCGGCCCTGCTGGCTTTGGCCGGGCCCCTGCCGGCGGACGACCCGGAATGGCGAGCCCTGCTCCAGGCCGAAGCCGAGGACCTGGGCCTGGGTCCCCTGCCCCCGGCCGACACGGTCCGGCGCCTCAAGGACTTATACGGGGAAATGGAGACAGCCGGAGAACGGATGCTGGCCCCGCTCCAGCCCGACCTGCTGGCCTCGGCCATGGCCTGCCGGGTCCTGTCCCTCCACCCCAACAGCCTGCAAAAATCCCTGAACCGCCTCCTCGACCTGACCGGGGGCCGGGCCTGGGAGATGCTGCTGCGCCTTGTCCAGGACCTGTTCACCCTGGACGGGTTCGACTGTTCCGGCTGGCTCCCGCCCCTGGTCGAACA
>JAHJTB010000144.1 GCA_018830135.1 Pseudomonadota bacterium
CGGCCGCTCGTACGAGCACCGCAAGGCCTGGATCCGGACCCGGTTGAAGGAGATTGCGGCGGCTTTCGGCATCGAGGTAGTCACGTACGCGGTCATGTCCAACCATGTGCACGTGGTGCTCCGGACGCGGCCGGACCTGGCCGAGGGCTGGTCGGCCAGGGAGACTGCCGAGCGCTGGCTGGCGCTGTTTCCCATGGAGCGGGACGAGGACGGCCGGCCCAAGGCCCCGAGCGGGTGGGCCATCGAGGCGTTGGCCGGCCAGCCTGAGCGGCTCGCTGAAATCCGGTGCCGCCTGGGCAGCGTGAGTTGGTTCATGCGGTGTTTGAACGAGTACGTGGCCAGAATGGCCAACCGGGAGGACGGCTGCAAGGGGCGGTTCTGGGAGGGGCGGTTCCACTGCCAGGCCCTGCTCGACGATTCAGCCCTCCTGGCCTGCATGGCCTATGTGGACCTGAACCCGATCCGGGCCGGTGCGGCCGCGACGCCCGAGCGGAGTGAATATACGGGCATTTACGATCGAATCCAGGCCCGGGCTTGCGGGACGGACGAAACCTGGATCTGCCCTCTCGGCGAGGACCATGGGGACCTCCGGGGCGTGCTGCCTTTTAGCCTGGAAGAATATTTGTCCCTGGTGGACTGGACCGGCCGGGAAATCCGGCTGGGCAAGCGGGGGGCGATTCCGGCGCACCTGTCGGATATCCTGGACCGCATTCCGGTCAACCAGGCCCGTTGGCAGGATACGGTTCAGGGGTATGGGGGCCTGTTCCACCGGGTGGTCGGCCGGATGGAAGCCATGATGGACATGGCCCGGTTCCTGGGCCGGCGCTGGCTGGGCGGTATCCGGGCCGGCAAGGCGGCCTTTTCGACTATCTGACCTCCAAGACGCTGCATCCCCATCAGTACATTCAGGCTCACAGGCCTACCTCTACCCGATTTCCTTGAAAACCACCAAAATCCCGGCACCAAGTCCCCACCTCAGACTGATCCAGGACCCTTACCGCACCGAAGGATGGCACAGAACGGTTTTTCAATTACAAAACAGAAATAATTGGGTGTCTAAATTAAAAAAAGAGTATCTGAAAAAGAAGATTACAGCAACGGGGGCGAGTCAGCCGCAAACGGGCCAGACGAGGTAGTGGGGGGCGTTTTTCCGGCCCACGCCGACGGCGCCCTTTCGCAGGTGGAGGACCATGCACCAGTCCGGCTCGAAGGCGGATGTGGTCGAGGAGACATAAGTCTCGCCGGGCGAGATGAATGGATGTCCAGCAGTAAGGGCCGGGTCGAAGCGCTCGGCGTCCACCAGGGATTCCAGTTCGTTGATTGTCGGCAGGCGCCAGCTCCCCTCACCGGCCGGAGCGGTCCGGTTGAGTCCGGCGGCCGTTTCCAGTGCCCGGGTCCAGGTGACGAGTTCGCCGTTCAGCCCGGCCTCCCGGTCCCAGAGCAGCCCGGTCAGGCGGTCCAGGACCGCAAAGCCCCGGGATTCAAACCGGGGCTTCGGCCAGGGCAGGCCCAGGCGCAGGGCGCCGTCCTGTCCGCTGTCCGGGCAGGGCATGATCCGGCCGGCCTCGTCGTGGCAGGTTATCTGTCCGGTAGCCGGCAGGACGGGGCTGCCCGTCCCCCGAACCGGCCAGAGCATGTAGCTTTGGGTCTTTTTGCCGTAGAACATGCGCCCGCCTTCGAAGTGCACGTACCAGGCGAAGGCCGGATTGATGGCGGCTGACGTGGATGTCCAATACCAGTTGACGAAGACGTTTTGAAAGGGGTGGTCCTGGGGCAGAGCCGGCTTTCGGGTCTGATGGCCGATCAGGCTCCGCAGTTCCCGCCGGTTGGGCAGTCGCCAGTCATCGTATCCCAGGTAGGCCCGCTCGTTGAGCCCCGAGGCGTAATCAAGGGCCTCGCTCCAGGTCAGGGGGAATTCGGCCGGGTTGGCCTCCCGGGTCCAGACCAGACCGGTCAGGCGGTCCAGGACCGTCGGCCCCCGGGTTTCGAAACGAGGCGCCGGCCAGGGCAGGCCGGGCCGGGTTTCGGCGTCCTGCCCGCTCCCCGGGCAGGGCACGATCCGGCCCGCTTCGTCGTAACACAGCCGCTGCCCGGTATTGAGGTAATGGGAAGGCATGCCTGGATCATTGCCGGGGGCCGCCCGAGGGGCCGGGGGGCCCTAACGGTCCGCTTCCGGCACGTAGGGCTTGATGTCCAGGACCGGCGTGCCGTCCAGGACTTCGAGGCCTCGAACATCGAGGCGAAGGCCGGAGACGGCCGTGACTTCCACCAGGCTGAGTCCGATCGGATTGGGCCGGCCGGGGCTGCGCAGGGAAAACACGCCCCGTTCCGGCCGGCTCTTGTCGCCCCGGGGATGGGCTCGCAGCAGGTCCCGGTCGGCCAGGTGGAGCCAGGTCAGAACCCAGTACAGGTCGCCGGGCCGGATTTCGCGGGCCGCCGGCTCGAAACGAGGCTTCAGTTCGATGACGGAGCGCACGTCCCGCCCGCGGCCCTGGTGGGGCAGGGCGGAGCGATCATGGCGGTCGTTGCGGACCCGGCCCACGGGACTGAGTTCAAAAACTGGCGGATGCTCGGTCAAAACCGGTCCCGTTTCACGCCCTGGCCCCTATATATGGACCAGCGACTGAATGACGACGCCGGCGATGATGCCCAGGATCGCAACCAGGAAGAAGGGAATGACGAATACGGCCA
>JAHJTB010000145.1 GCA_018830135.1 Pseudomonadota bacterium
AGGGCCCGCGCGGATTCCTCGCCCGTGGACATCGCGTTCAGGTCCCAACGATGAAAAAGGTAGTACAGGACGGCCCCGCCGGTCACCAGGGCCAGAAGCCCTGTTTCGCGCCAGTTGGACCGGGCGACATCGCCGAAAGTCCAGAAGACCACGGTGGCGATTTCTATATCCGTGGCAAAATACTGGACCAGAATCGTGCCGGACGTGAACAGCGAGGACAGGGCCACACCGGCCAGGATGATCGCCTCCGGTGACATCTTCCGGAGTCGGGCCAGGGCCAGGATGACCACCGTGGCCAGAATCGCCCCCGCAAAAGCAAAGAAGGTCACGGCATAGACGCCGTGGATAAAAAACGAGGCCGTGCCCGCGGTTCGCAAGGCGCTGGTCTGCATCCCGCCGGCCCCCAGGGCCACGATGGAAAACGCGGCGCCAAAGGCGGCCCCCTGGCTGATCCCCAGGGCGACAGGTCGTAGGCCCCCACGACGATGGAAAAAACCAGCAGGGCCAACAGGAGGAGGGCCAGCCCCCCGAACAGCAGCACCTTTCGGGTCAAGGCCTGCCGATATCGGATGATCATGTCCCTGTTTGCCGGCATTGGGGCGGAACGGTCGGAAGGTTCAATGGCGGAAAGGTTTCGTTCCATGACGAAAAAAGGCCGGCGAAGCCGGATCCTCCCTTTGGAGAATGGCCTTCGTGGCCCTCTGAACATACTATTGGAAAAAAGTTCGGTTTTTCTGTGCCGGGCTTCTTGCCCTTATTGATCCTCAAAATAACGCAATTTAACTTATTGTCAAGGGAAAACCCGGGCCCGGGCGGCGCCTGCCAAAGAGAGAAGGCCCGGCTTTGCGGCAGCCGGGCCTTCGTCAGGCGGGAAGGTGTCCGATGATCGGGTGAAGGGAACGTTGGCAGGCAGGAACATATCGCGTCAAACCCCTGCTCGATGCCCGGCCGGAACGGTCGCTTGGGAGAAGGCGCCCGGGACGGCCGGGAGAGGCGGTCTGTTGCCGATGGCTATAAAGCCTCCTCGGCCCGGCGGAGACACTGGACGCTTCGGGCCATCAGATCGACCATTTCGCGGATGTGCCGGGCGGAATCCGCTTTGCCGGCCTCTTCCAGTTCAGCGGCGAAAACCTCATATTCCTTGAGGTGGTCCAGGTTGTGCCGGAGCCAATGGTCGATCCGGATTCTGGCCTTTTCCATAAATTCCATGACGACTCCTTTCAATTCAGGCCGCGCTCGATGCGGCCGGTATCCATTTTCTTAAAACAGGGGATGCAGTACGACCGGCCCTGGTGGCCGATCATGCGGTGTTGCAGGACGGGTTGACCGCATCGGCAGCAGGTCCGATATTTCCCGATCGCACCGATCGGCGGGTGAATCGCCGCCACCCGGGAGACTTCGAAAAGCTCTTCCGGAGCAAGACCGATCAGCTCGAGCACGCGGTTGTCCAGAAGGGCCTGGAAGCGGACCACATCGTCCAGCATGACCTGGGGGGGAATCCCGTCGTGGTCCAGATCCTTGAAGAAAGCCCCGTGGCCGTGGTGCCGGTGCTTCAGGGAAAAACGAAGGCCGGACGGGTCGCGACCGGACAGAACCGTGTAATTGTGTTTGCCGAAGTCCAGAATGCAAAGCCGCTGGTTGCCCACGGTGGCGCCGAGCATCACCTGGATGGCGTCCAGGGCGGAAGAGCGGTTTTCCGCGATGATCGACTCCCGGGATTCCATATCCCGGGCCGTGGAAAGCAGTCTGGCCACATACTCGCACAACTTGGCGCCCAGGATCAGGTCCGGGCAGAGGTGGCCGTGGAAGGCGACGACCCGCTCGATGTCCAGGTCCACCGGTATTTTACGGTCCCGGCGGTAAAAGGCCATCAGTTCGTTGTCCCGGTAGATCCGGAAGCTCAGAATCCAGGATCCGGCCCGAAGCTCGCCGGGACGCGAAAGGTCAAGGCACTGGAAGTAGAGGAGGAAGACCTCCTGACCGACCGTTCGAACCAGGTAGGCGTCACTCGGGTCCGTTCCGTTCATGCTGAACCGCCCCAGGACATCGCCGACCACGTGCCTCTTTGCGCCATGCACGAAGGAAAGCGGCGCCTGCCTCGAGTTGTCGAAATCCACCGCCACTTTTTTCTGGATGTATTCCACAAAATCGTTCCGGATGGACCTCAAGGCCTCAGCCCGATTCATATTCCCCCCTCCTTGACCACGAAGGGTGGCAATCGCCAGGTTCAACCCGTAACAACGGGAAAACGGACAGGGCCTCTTGGGGTAGAAACCCGGTTTCAAAGAGCCTGCGTTTGATCCGGCCAACCGTTTTCCACATGGCCCGGCGCGCTTCCCGGGACAGGCCATACCCTTCGATCAACCGGGGCTGGATCCATGGAAAACAGATATCCTCCGGAATCCCGCCGGCCATTTCGGCCCGGGCCAGGGTCGAGGCCAGCAACCGGACCCGAGGGCATTCATCGGCCATCCACTTCAGATGGCTTCGGAACCGGGCGAAGGTCCAGGGGTGAATCCGGCCGGCCGCTCCTCCCAGATCGAAGGTCCCGACAACCATCACCAGTTGCGCGCCATGGATCAATCCCGCCGCCGGCCTGGCGTCGTTGCCCGCGTAGGCCAGAAAGACCGGCGCGCTCCAGGGCTCCCCGGCCAGGGCTTCCAGGACGTAACAGCCCAGGCCTTCATCCCCGCGTAATACGTCGCCCAGCCCGAGGATCAGGCATCGTTTCGTTCCCAAACCATCCTCAATAAACATGGGGCCTTTCACCCGCCCGCCGGTCACCCGCACCAGCGCTCCGGGCCGGCGGCGGATTCGCCGCCGGGCTCCGTGAGAGGCCGGGGTGAAGGGCTGGCGAGAGTCTATCCGGCTAAGGCTTTACCAGGCCGATCGCTTCGTAGGGATTGGTCCCGGCGGATATGAGCCGGACGTACATCTCCGGGCTGACCTCCACCTCCCTGGCCACGCTGACGAACTCCGAAGGCCGGTCGAAATACCGGATCATGGCCAGATTGGACTTCAGTCGCGACGTCCAGAAAAGGGGATTCGCCGCGCCGCCATCGGGATTGAAGTCGGCGTACTTCAAACCCGAGACCTGGCAGGCCTTGCCCCAGTCGTACTTGAAAACCGCGGCCCGGCCCTGATTCCGGGCGTTGTCCCAGACCACGAGCATGCCCATGACGTTGTTCAAGGGTTCTTCGACCGTGATCGCCTTTTTCTGAGCCGGGGTGAGTTCCTTGATGTAGCAGGTCCGTTTGCTCGGGGTCAGGTCCAGAAGCACTTGGATGGCGTCGTCGCCGCACTTGGCCGGGCTGCCGATCCAGACGTACTTCTGGCCCTTGGACAGGGGATACTTGTCCAGCACGATCCTGGCGATAAAGTATCCGATGGTCACGCCCGGGCAGTAATGGTTGTGAAACTCGCAGCATTTCATAAAATCGTACGGCGCGCCCAAAGCCCAGGCGCTCAATATGCCGGCGATGCTGAAGGCCTCGGCCGGCTCGCCGACCTGTTTCATGATCGACTTGTAGGCCTCTGGCTCAACGATCTTTTGTGGGCCGATATCCAGGGTCACGGCTTGAAAGGCCGCTGTCCCGGACTTGGCCTCCACCGGTGAACAGGGCGAAGTCAGGCGGTCCCCGGACCCGCCGCGGGCGGTCATCAGGATGGCCCGGCCGGTGTCCTTGCGGAAGAGAACGATCCTCGGCCCTCCCGTCACGGACGCGTGATAGAAGAGCAGATTGCCCCGTCCCTGAGTGCAGCCGGTGATGTCGGTGATCGTGTCGAGGCACCTTACGGCCGGTGCGTCGTCGAGCCGGACGTAGGGCGCGTTGGTCAGAACGCAGAGATTCGCATGGCCTTTTTCAAGGACGAGGTCCGCGAGCCCCTGACTCGATACGGATTTCAGATCGGCGGCCGGGGCGGATTCCGCGGCCAGGCCCACGATAGGAAAAATCGACAGGATCGTCAGGGCGGCCGCGAGCAGACTTCCGGCCAACTGACCGGATTTGAAGTTAAAATACCGAATCACGAAGACACTGGAACCCATCGGCCTCACGCTTGAAGCGGTTTTCATGGCAACCTCCCGCTCATGTTGGCGCGGCTTCTTGCCGAAATTAAATGGTGCGATTATTCAATGTCCGGCTCGGTCAAGGACCCGGTCCGTAAGGACGGACCGTCCCGGTCTCCGCCGGAAGGATGTGCGATACGGCCGTTCGCGGCCGGCGCGGTCAGCCCCGGAACGTCGGGGGCCTGAAATACAAAAGCCACGAGTTCCCTTCTCCCTCCTGGGATGAAGCGCCTTCGTGGCCTCCAAGCTCGACAATCGGTTGTTTTTTCGCCCCACGGGTCTTCTGCCCGTGAAATTTGCCTCAGACCCTATAAAATAGAATTCGGCTTGTCAAGGGGCTTTTGGAAAAGGGGCAGGGTGAATTGATTCCTATGAAAAGTAATAAAATCAACAAATAGTTGAATACAAA
>JAHJTB010000146.1 GCA_018830135.1 Pseudomonadota bacterium
GCTTCTGTTCAGCCGCAAGGCGGAAGCCGATCGCCGGCCCGTGGACCTGAACCAGGCGCTCGAGCAGGCCAGCAGACTGTTGGAACGCACCATCCCCAAAATGGTCGACATCGAGCTTCACCCGGGCCGGGACCTGTGGACGGTCCAGGCCGACCCGGTCCAGATCGAACAGGCCCTTTTAAACCTGGGAGGCAATGCCGCCGACGCCATGACCGAAGGCGGCCGGCTGGTCATCGAAACCCGAAACATCGTCCTGGACGAGGAATACACCCGCGGCCACCTGGGGGCCATCCTCGGAAAGTATGTTCTGTTGTCCGTTTCGGACACCGGGGTCGGCATGGATCGGGAGACCCAGGCGCATATCTTCGACCCCTTTTTCACGACCAAGGAGTTCGGCAAGGGAACGGGCCTGGGGCTGGCCTCGGTTTACGGTGTCGTCAAGGGCCATGGAGGTTACATTACTTGTTACAGCGAACCCGGTCTGGGGACGACATTCAAAATCTATCTCCCCGCGATCGAGCCGGGGGAAGCAGAACCGGCCGTTCATGAAACGCAAGACCTGCCCCAAGGAGGCACGGAAACCATCCTCATTGTGGATGACGAGGCCCCGATCCGGGACTTCGCCTCACAGGTGCTTCGACATTTCGGATACACGGTCCTGACCGCATCCAACGGTCAGGAGGCTCTTCAGGTTTACTCGAACGAGGAAAACCGGATCGACCTGGTCATTCTGGACATCGGCATGCCGGTCATGGGCGGACATCAGTGCCTTCGGGCACTCCGCCGGGCCGACCCCCGGGTCAAGGTCCTCGTCGCCAGCGGGTATTCGATCAACGGCCAGGTGAAAAATGTCATGGAATCCGGGGCCCTGGGATTCGTCTCCAAACCCTATCAGCTCAGAGACCTCCTGGCCGGGGTTCGCAAGGCATTGGATGAAAGCCACTGAACCGGGACCGGTTCCGAAAACCCGGGCCGGCCTGACGTTCGCCTGCTTTTCCAAGGTCCAGGGCTGGCTGGACGAGGTGAAAGTGGTCTTCCTCGGTCCGTCGGAACGGCTGCTGGCCGAGGACCCGGACATCCGCAAGGTGGCCCGGGACATGGCGGAACTCGACCCGCCCGTGGCCTGCAAGATGATTTCCGATCAGCAGGGCATATCCGACAAGATCACCGAAATCGGCCTGAACGTCGATTTCGTCGGGACCATCATCTCCGGATTCATCAAGGACGGGTACGTGCCCATGGTGTTTTAGACCGGCGTGAACCCCGCGGCCGTTTTCTCCGGCTCGCCGGCCGAGCAGCCCCGCCAGCTCGGCCGGCGTTTCGGTTTTTCACCCGAATCAGGCCTCTGATTCGTCAACCGTCTTGTACAACTTGAGGTAACGGGTTACGACGCGGGCGATGACTTCACTGAGCCGGCCCATGGGCGGGGTCGGCCGGATGTCCCCCCGGGCGATGGTTTCGGCCAGCCGTTCCCCGAGTTCCCGGGCCTTGGCTATCTGGGAGGCGGAAAGCCGGCGCAAATGATACATGCGGGCCCATTCCTCGTCTGATTCGGGCAGCCGGACCAGATCGGCGGCGGCATACATATCCCCCACCCAGAACCCGTTGAGATACAGGGTGCAGTTCTCCTTGAGCCACGGCGTTCCGTCGCAGGCGCTACGGAGTCTTGCCGGCATGCCGCCCGCGCTGACAATGCTAGCCAGGGCCCGAACCTTGTCCTGCCTGGGTTCGGGTGTGCCCCTCAGCCCGCCGATGGTCCCGGTGGGCCGGCAGACCCGCCAGACCATCCGCTCGATGAACAGGGTCATCAGCGCGGTCAGGAATCCGTTGTGGATGGGCGAACCGAACAGAATGCCGTCGGCCCGCTGGACCTGCTCGAGGATGGCGGTCATGTCGTCATCCACGGAGCAGGGACCCAGGGGGGATTCCAGATCGTTGTAGCATTTTAAGCAGTTGGTGCACCATTGGATATTCCGGTCCCGGAGCATGACGACGTCCGTGGACGCGCCCTTGGAGGCAGCCCCTTCAAGAGCCGCTTCGAGCAGACGGGCCGTCGTTCCCTTGGTACGGTAACTTCCATTGATCGCCAGAACCTGCATCGCCGCCTCCCAGGAAATTCAAGGGTACGGATCAGAGCATTTCGACTCTCCGGCATCGGCGGGAGAGCCGGTGGTCAATCATGATGGAGATGATTATACATGAAACGCCCGCGCGGCGCATGAGGGGTCAGGGCGAGGCCGTAACGCTTCCGTGAGTGAGTGAGGGCGGGCTCTGACCTCCCTGTCGCGGCTTCCGGCCTCAGGAGGCCGGAAGCCGCCCCGGGGATTCTACATACTGGGACCTGGGCGGCAGAGGCGTCCGGCGGCCAGAGGCTGAGACGGGGTTCTATCCTCCCAGATAGGCCTTTTTGACGTGTTCGTCGGTCAGCAGGTCCTTGGCCAGGCCCGACAGGGCAATCCGTCCGGTTTCCATGACGTAACCCCGGTGGGCCAGTTGGAGGGCCATGCGGGAGTTCTGTTCGACGAGCAGGATGGTCGTACCCATCCGATTGATGTCCAGGACGATGTGACCGATCTCCTTGACGACCAGCGGGGCCAGCCCCAGGGAGGGTTCGTCCAGGATGAGCAGCTTGGGGTCGGCCATGAGGCCGCGCCCGATGGCCAGCATCTGCTGCTCTCCGCCGCTCAGGGTCCCGGCCATCTGGTCGCCGCGCTCGCCCAGAATGGGGAAATGGGCCAGGACCGATTCGAGGGTTTCCTGGACTCGGGCCTTGTTTTTACGGGTATAGGCGCCCATCTCCAGGTTGTCGGCCACCGACATCTGGGGATAGACCTTGCGCCCCTCGGGTACATGGGCGATGCCCATTTTGACGATGGCGTACGGGGAAAGGCGGTTGATCCGGCGGTTCATGAACTCGACGTCTCCGGCCTTGGCCCGGATAAGTCCGGAAATGCACCGGAGGAGGGTGGATTTGCCGGCCCCGTTGGCCCCGAGGATGGTGACGATCTCCTTTTCGGAGACTTCAAGGGAAACGTCCCCCTTGAGGGCCGGGGTGTTGCCGTAGTGGACCCGCAGATTACTGATTTTAAGCATAGTCGTCGCTACCCAGATAGGCTTCGATCACGGCCTGGTTATTTTGAATCTCCGCCGGGCTGCCTTCGGCGATCTTTTCCCCGTAGTTGAGGACCATGATTCGCTGGCATATGTCCATGATCACCTTCATGTCGTGTTCGATGAGCAGGATCGTCGTGCCCTGTTTTTGAATTTTTTTGATCAGGTCCATCATCTCGTTGGTTTCCTGGGGATTCATGCCCACGGCCGGTTCGTCGAGCAGGAGCAGTTCGGGCCGCGTGGCCAGGGCCGTGGCGATGGCCAGGCGCCGTTGGGCGGCCTGCGGAATCTCACTGGCCTCCTCATCGACCCAGGGGCTCAGTTCCATCAGGTCCAGGATTTCCCGGGCCCGGGCCTGGCTGGCCGTTTCCTCCCGGCGAAAGGAGGGGGTTCGGAAAATGGCGGAGAACAGTCCGCAGCCGGTGCGGCAGTGGAAACCGGTCAGAACGTTTTCGAGGACGGACAGGCCTTGCAGCACCCGGGTGGTCTGATAGGACCGGACCAGACCTTTGCGGGTGATCTCGTAAGGCGTCAGCCCGACCAGGTCTTCGCCGCGGAAGCGGATGCTCCCGCTGCTCGGCTGGTGGACGCCGGTCAGCAGGTTGAACATGGTGGTTTTCCCCGCGCCGTTGGGACCGATCAATCCGATCGCCTCCCCTTGGGCAATGTGAAAACTCACCTCGCTCACGGCCGCCAGGCCGCCGAAGTTTTTGGTCAGGGATTTGGCTTCGAGCAGATTATCCGGCAAGACCTTCACTCCTTCGGTTGAATCGGTTGACTGCCGACACCACCGCGCCTCGGATGCCCAGCGGGGCGAGGATAGTGATGACCATAAGCAGGAATCCGTAGATGACCATGCGGTAGCCCGCGGCCAGATGCAGGTACTCGGGCAGGGCCGTCAAAAATATTACGCCGATCACCGGGCCCACGATACTGCCCATGCCGCCGACGATGACCATGAGCAGCACGTCGAACGACTGAAAGACGGTAAACGAGTCCGGGGAGATGTACAGGAAATAATGGGCGTAAAGACAGCCGGCCAGGCCGGCGAACATGGCCCCGAGCACAAAGGACAGGAGCTTGTATCGCATGGTGTTGATTCCGATGGACTGGGCATAGGACTCGTCTTCCCGTATGGCCAGAAAGGCCCGTCCAAGGCGGGAACGGACCATGGCGTAAAGCATCAGCCCGCAGATCACGGCCGCGACCAGGACCAGGTAGTAGTAGGCCCACTTTTCCGAAAAATCCAGTCTTGAAAGCAGGGGAACCGGGATGGAAGGGGGCGCCGGTATCGCCGGTATCCCGTCCGGGCCGTTGGTCACGGCCCGCCAGTTGTGGAAGACGATCCGGACCAGTTCGCCGAAGGCCAGGGTGATGATGGAGAAATAGGCCCCCCGCAGGCGAAAGGAGGGCAGACCGATGAGAAGGGCCAGCAGCCCGGCCGCCGCGATCCCGAAGGGGAGGCAGGTCCAGAAATTGAACCCGGCCCGCAAGGTGAGCAGGGCCGAGACATAGGCGCCGATGCCCATGAAGGCGGCATGGCAAAAAGAGACCTGCCCGGTGTAGCCTACGATCAGATTCAGGCCGAAGGCCAGGATGATCCAGATGCCGAAGACCACCCCCAGATGGATGAAAAAGACATCCTTGACGACGGCGGGAAAGGCAAAAGCGGCCATGAGAAACAGCAGCAGCGCCGGGGTTTTGAGTTTGCTCTTCATCTCTCTTCCAGCTCCATGCCCATGAACCCGGTCGGTTTCACGACGAGAATGACGATGAGAATGATAAAGGCGATGGCGTCCTTGTATTCAGAGGATATGTAGGCGCCTCCGTACACTTCGGCCATGCCCAGGACCAGCCCGCCCAGGATGGCCCCGGGAATGCTGCCCATGCCTCCCAAAATAACGACAATGAACGACTTGAGCCCGGGCATGAACCCCATGAACGGGTCGATGAAGAAGATCGGTCCCACGAGGCATCCGGCCGCCGCGGCCAGCCCGGTGCCGATGGCAAAGGTCACGGCGTAAACGCGGTTGATGGGGATGCCGGCCAGGGCGGCGCCGTCCCGCTCCTGGGCCGTGGCCCGAATGGCCTTGCCGATCTTGGTGAACCGGAACAGGCAGTAGAGCAGCCCGATCAGAATCAGGGCCGTCACAAAGATCAGCAGGCGCTGGGCCGTGAGTGATAAGCCCAACATTTCCAGAATCCGGCCGCCGAAGGGGTCGGGAATCCGGCGCATGTCCGGTCCCACGATCAGAAGGGCCGCACTCTGAAGAAAAATGCTCAGGCCGATCGAAACCAGCAGGATCGTGAGCAGCGGGGATTGTCGCACCGGCCGGAAGACCGTCCGTTCGACCAGCATGCCGAACAGGGCCACCAGGGCCATGGACAACACGAAGGCCA
>JAHJTB010000147.1 GCA_018830135.1 Pseudomonadota bacterium
CGCTGGCGGGAGCCTTCCGACGAAATGACCGTTGACGAGTGGCTCCGCCAGTACACGGACAACCCCCTCATCCACGGCCAGTTCGACTTTTTCTCCCGCTCCATGACCGCGACCTACTACGACCGGTTTCCGGCGGGCGAGTATTTCCGCCTGCTCCGGGGATTCGGCCAGTGCGGGAACCTGACGGCCATGCCCCGCAACGGGCAGAAGACGACCATCGAGGCCCTGGGCAAAGTCCTGGAGCGCCATGGGGTCGAACTGCTTTTGGAAACCGAGGTCCGGGAGATCGCCTGCCCGGACGGGCGGGTCGAAGGCGTGGTCGCCTCCGCGGCCGGGGACCGGATCGAGATTGACGCGCCGATCGTGATTTCGGACGCCGGGCCCAAGGCCACCGTCAACCTGGCCGGGCGGGACCGGTTCGATCCGGGCTTCCTCCGGGAGGTCGAACGCCTGGACCCCTCCATGGCCGTGGTGACCGTGTTCGGGTACGACCGGCCGCTGCTGGACTATCAGAGCCACATCCAGTTCATCGAGACCGACCGGCTGGGCACGGCCTGGGAGCCCTGCCATATCTGGCCGGAATACGCGCCGCCCGGCAAACACTGCCTGTACACCTATTCGACCCTCAAGACCGACGACACGGCCCGGGAACTCGACCTGGTCATCGACCAGTGCCGCTCCCGCTTCCCCGGCCTGGAAAAGGCCGAGGTCGTGGCCACGCTGGTCTTCAAGGACGACTGGCCCATTCTCCGGGCCCGGCCCTTCCGCTGCCTGGACATCAAGACCCCGGTCTACGGCCTCTACCTGGCCGGGGACGCGGTCAACGTCCAGGGCTGGACCTGCGGCGAGGGCATCTCCTTCAGTTCCCTGGCCGTGGCCGAAGACGTGCGCGGCCGTTTCCCCAAAACGGGATGAATCCGGAGACCCGGGGCATGGATGAAATTCGGATCGACAAGGAACGCTGCGTGGGCTGCGGCCAGTGCGTGCTGATCTGCCCGGCCGGGGCCCTGTCCGTAGCCTGGGGCCTGGCCGAGGCCGACCCGGAGACCTGCGTGCTCTGCCTGGAATGCCTGGACTACTGCCCCCTCGGGGCCCTCGAGGCGGCGCGGGCATGACCGGGTACGAAGCGATCGTCATCGGAGCCGGGACGGGCGGGTTGTGCGCCGGGGCCCTGCTGGCCTCGGCCGGCCGCCGGGTCCTGGTCCTCGAAGGCCTGCCCTTTGTCGGCGGCCGGTTTTCCTCCCTGGATCACAAGGGCTTCACCCTGACCACGGGCGCGGTGTCCATCGAGGCGGGCGGGCCGCTCGAGGAGATTTTCGACGAACTGGGCCTGGCCTTCGACCTGCGCTGCCCCGAACCCCAGGTGCGGTACCTGATCGACGGCCGGCTGCTGGACCTGCCGGCCAAGGACGGCCTCGGATTTCTGCTGCGCGAGGCCTGCGCCGATCCGGGCCAGGCGGACCGGGTGCTGAAAGCATTGCGGGACCAGTCCGGAGACGTTCCGGCCGACCTGTCCGTGGCCGACTGGCTGGCGGCCCACGCGCCGGACCCGGGGGCGGCCGGCATCTTTCGGGCCCTTTGCGGCGGCATTTTTTCGGTCAGCCTCGAAGAGGCCTCGGCGGCCGAACTGTTCCGCATGATCGGACGGCGGAGCTTCCGGCGCTTCGGCTTTCCGCCCGGCGGCAACGCCCGGCTGGCCGGGGCCCTGGCCGCTTACATCGATGAACGGGGCGGCCGGGTGGCCACCCGGGCCCGTGCCGAACGCATCCTGGTGGAAAAGGACCGGGTCGCGGCGGTGACTTGGAGAGAGGGAGGCCAGGTGGAAACCGCCGCCTGCCGGCTGGCAATCAGCAACGTGGGGTTGCCCGGGACGGCGGCCCTGGCCGGCCGGGACCGCTTCCCCGATACTTGGCTGGCCCGGGCCGACGGGATGAAGGCCTCGTACACCCTGACCGTGGAAATCTTCAGCGACCGGCCCCTGATGGACTTTCCGGGCGTGCTGATGACGCCCCGGGCCCGCCGGGCGGCCTTCATCTCCTGCCCGACCCTGGCCTGCCCGGAACTTGCCCCGCCGGGGCAACACATGACCATCGTCCTGGGACCGCCGGCCCGGTCCGAGGAGCCGTTCGAGGGGCGGTCCGAGTTCGGGGCCCTTCTCGATGACGCCCGCCGCCTGCTGCCGGCGTTCGACCCGGACCGGGACGAGTTTCTGATGCGAAGCTTCCGCAAGGGCTGGCCCGGCTTCCGGGCCCGGCCCGGCCAGGCCGCGCGGCCCGAAAGCCCGATCGAGGGCCTGTTCCTCGTGGGCGACGCCGTCAATCCGCCCGGCCTGTACGGGGTGGGCGGCTGCGCCGAATCGGCCCGCCGGGCCGTTGCGGACATCCGGGCCGCCGGTCTTTGACCCGAGGGACCATGGACGAACTCAAGAGGCGCATACGGGCCCGGATCGAGTCTTTCCAGGACGAGGCGATCGCCTTCCTGGCCGATCTGGTCCGGGCCGAAAGCGTCAATCCGCCGGGCGACACGCGCCGGGTCATGGACGCGGTCCTGGACATGGCCCGGACCTTCACCGACCAGGTCCGGGTCGTGGCGGCCGAGCCGGAAGCGCCCAACGTCTTCATCACCCTCCATCCCGGCGGCCGGCCCCAGCTCCTGTACAACGGGCATCTGGACACCGTGCCCCCGGGCGACGTCTCCCAATGGCGGGTCGAACCGTTCGGCGCCGTCATCCGGGACAACCGGATGTACGGCCGGGGCGTGGCCGACATGAAGGGCGGATGCGCGGCCATGCTCATGGCGGCCAAGGCCCTCCAGCTTGAAAACGCCCCCCTCCGGGGCTCCCTGGTGGTCAACTTCGTCTCCGACGAGGAGACCGGCGGGGCCCGGGGGGCCGGCTACCTCATGGAGCAAGGCCATTACGATCCGGACATGGTCGTGGTCGGTGAAATCACCAACCGCAACCGGATCGCCATCGCCGAAAAGGGCGTGATCGTCTATGCCCTCTCCACCCGGGGCCGGACCGCCCACGCCAGCACCCCCTGGGTGGGCCTCAACGCCATCGACAAAATGGTCAAGCTCCTCCATGGCCTCCAGACCCGCCTGCCCGAACGCCTGAAAGAAAAGCCCTCGGGCAGTCTGCCCCCGGCCACCTTCAACGTCGGCACCATTCAGGGCGGGGTCGGCTTCAATGTCGTCCCAGACGCCTGCCAGGTCCTCATCGACCGCCGTATCCTGCCCGGCGAAACCATCGAGTCGGCCACGGCCGAAATCCGGGAGATCATCGACCAGGCCCGGGCCGAAGACCCGGACATCGACGCTTCCCTCGACGTTTTGGGTTCCGGCCCGCCCTTCGAGACCGCGCCGGACGAAGCCCTCTGCCTCCTGGCCCGCCGGACCATGGAGGAGATGGGCCGGCCCGGCGATTTCGTCGGGTACGAGCAGGTCAGCGACGGCCGCTTTTTCGCCGAGCGGGGCATCCCGACCATCCTCATCGGGCCGGGACTGGCCCGGACGGCCCACACCCCGAACGAACATCTCGAGCTGGACCAGTACATCGAGGCCATCCAGGCCTACGCCCTGCTGGCCCTGAACGCCCTGGTCTGAACGCTTCGAGCGATCCCGGCCGGTGATTGGGCCCGGTCCTTTATTTTCTTGACTTCGGCCCGTCCGTCTCACTAACTTCCCTTTAGCCCCCATACGGTTCATTTAAAAATCGTAATGGATGTTTCGGGCAAAGGGGTCAGGAGCCTTTTCCGCCGTTATACGAGTTGATTTCAGGAAAAGACTCCTGTTAGGAAAAGGCTCCTGACCCCTTTGCCCGTCCGTGGGGGCATGACCTTTATCCCCGAGGGGGGCAAGTTATGAATTTGCGTCGACTTTTTGTTCTCCTGGGCCTGGGCCTGGCCCTCGGCCTGGTACCGGCGGCCGCGTCGGCGGCCCGGTCCGGGGATTCCGAACCGCGCTTGTGGGGCGACGTCGAGGCCTTCAAGGCCGCCGCCCAGCAGGACGGCTTCACCGTCCAGGCCGGTGAGTTCAAGGAAGTTCCCGTCGTGCAGCTGTTCTGCAAGGGCGTCCTGCCCAGCGGGTACGGCTACAACAGCCCTACGCCCGCCCTGGCCTGCTTTCTGCCCAAGGCCCCGGGGCAGAAGGCCGAAAACCGGATGCCCTGGACCTTTTCGCTCCGTCCGGACGAGGCCCTGGTCTACATCGGCCGCACGCCGCCCGAGATGAAGTACTTCAGCTACCGCAGCTATCTGGCCACGCGCTACTTTGAAAGCGAAGGCCGGCGGCGGCGCGTCTTTGCCAGCCTGGGCGACACGGTCAACAACCTGACCGTCAAGACCGCCGGCAAGGCCCGGGGCCCCAAAGGCGCCTTCGATCGGACCGTGGTCGTGATCTCCACGGCCGACCGGGACATCGACAAGCGCGTCCGCCGCGCCCTGCGAAAGGCCGGATTCACGGCCTCGGCCATGAACACGGACGTCGTGCCGTCCGCCCTGGTCCGCATGGGCCTCGAGGAACACGACGACGACTTCGTCTTCCTCCACCGCATCGCCTCTCCCTCGGACCCGGCCGCCGGAGCCGAATATCTCAAGAATCCGGGCGGCCTGGTCCTCCGCCTGACCCCGACCAGCCCGCCCGTCCCCGACCCCTTTCCCATGCCCCGCCTGCGCGCCCGCGGCACGGGCCGGACCGAGGTCCATCTCCTGAGCGCCCTCGAGGACCTCCGCAAGGCCGTCATGGCCAAACACACGGGGCTGAAGGCCGAAAGCCTGGACACCTCGGTCCGGCTGCCCGAAGGCCTTGAAGCGATCCAGCGCGGCGTGGACGTGCTGGGCGAAATCCGGGACACGACCTATCTGCGCACCGACCACTTCAAACTGGCCGACAACCCCGGGGAGTTCGTCATCGTTTACGGGGTCAACCACGCCGCCTCGGGCAAGGCGGTGTACGCCAACTTCAACCTGTACGGGGCCACGCCCGTCCCGGGTCAGGAACCCGTGAAAGGCGTGGTCACCGAAGAGATGCTCGGCGTTGGCTGCGTCCACGACGCCCAATGGCCGGGCAGCGCGGAAATTTACATCCCCGGGCACCCCATGGCCAGGTATCTGTACGCCTGGAAGGTCTCCCGACAGTGCGCGGACGACCCGCATTGCCTCAAGGCCCAAAAGCCCGTCCCGGACTGCGACCGGCTGAGAATGGAGGACCTGTTCATCGGCTTCCGGGCCTATCTCGAACCCGAAACCCGGACCGGACCGGCCTGGGGCGAACTGCTCTACGACCGGGCCGTCAAGTTTTCATCCGGCCGCCCATAAAAAGGAAGACCATCATGCCCGAACTCAAAGGGTTTCAGAGAAAACATCTCCGGGGCCTGGCCCATCACTTCAAGCCCGTGGTCCTGGTGGGCCAGAAGGGGCTGACCGACGCCCTGGTCGAGTCCGTCGACGAAGCCCTCGACCAGCACGAACTGATCAAGATCAAGTTCAACGAGTTCAAGGAAGCGGCACGGAAAAAGGAGATTCTGCAACGTCTGGAAGAGGCGACCGGGTGCGAGGCCGTCGGCCTGATCGGCCACACCGCCGTCCTGTATCGACGCCAGGCCGACCCGGAGAAGCGAAAAATCACGGTCCCGGAACGGGAAAGCCGGACGGACGGCGAGGACTGAGCCCTCGCTCCCGCCTGAACCCCGGGGAACATCCGGCGGGCCGTGCCGGCCTTCCCGTCCCTGACAAGTCGGTAGTCGGTTCGAACTGGCCGTCTATTGGGGCGGCGGCTGGAACAGGGTGCCCAGGAGCTGGGCCTTCATCATGTCGCCCGTCACCTTGAGCTTCCCCGTGGTGAAGGCCATCATGGGGTTGAGTTGTCCGGTGATGAGCTGAATGAAGTCATCGTCGGAAATCTTCATGGTCGTGGTCGCCTTTTCGGCCAGGCCCGCCTCGATCCGGCAGGTCTGGTCCTTGATGACGATGTACCAGTCTCCCCCGTTGGGCCCGGAGATGTTGTACTGGAAAACCACGTCAATGCCCTTGGCGGCGTCCGGTTTGAATGCGCTGCCCATGGCGGCGAACACCTCAGCGGGTTTCGGCTGCTCGGTCATAACCGTTCTCCCCTTTCCCCTGTGAATGGTTTCAACTGGAACACGACTCCCCGGTTCCTGAAGACTAAACGAAATTGATTCTGGTGTCAAAGAATAAGCGGGCGTGTGGAGTGGTGGACGTTGAACGCTTTGTAAACAGCGTCCACCATTTCCTAGCCGGAATCGTTTGACAGCCGGGTCCGGCCTTGACTACCATGCCGGTTAATCGAAGAATGGCGACTTATTGAGGAAAAATCGTCGTGGCGGAATTCAGACCAGACACCCGGCCCGTTGACTTGTCCCTGTTCGAACTGTTCAAGATCGGACCCGGCCCCAGCAGTTCCCACACCATCGGCCCCATGGCCGCCGGACTGGACTTTCGCCGCCGGGTCCTGGAACTGCCCGGCCGGGTCCTGGACCGGGCCGCGGGATTGCGGGCGGTCCTGCTCGGGTCGCTCAGCGCCACCGGCAAGGGACATGGGACCGACCGGGCCGTGGCCGCCGGACTGTTGGGCTGGGCCCCGGAAACCGTGGACGCCCCGGCCTTCGCCCGTCTTTTGGGCGGGGACGACCCGCGCGCCGAAATCGAACTGTCCGGCCACACCCTGGTCCTGACGCCGGACGACATCGAATTCGGCCCCCTGGTCCACGACCATCCCTACGCCAACACCCTGATTCTCAAGCTCATGGGACCGCAAGGACCGCTTTTCGAACAGACCTACTATTCCATCGGCGGCGGGTTCATCCAGTGGGAAGGGTACCAGCCTCCCGAACGCGGCCGGCCGAAACACGCCTATCGGACCATGGCCGGACTGTTGGGCCTGCTCGAGGGCGGCCTGACCCTGGCCCGGGTCATGCTGGACAATGAAACCGCGATCACCGGCGCGTCCGAGCGGGACGTCCTGGCCGGCCTGGACCGGATTCTCGAGGCCATGGACGCCTCCGTGACCCGGGGACTCGAGACCGAAGGCCTGCTGCCCGGACCCATCGGCCTGAGCCGCAAGGCGGCCGGTCTGTCGGCCCGGTCGTCCGAGCGGCAGGCCCGGGCGGACCGGACGCTGCTGGAACTCGATGCCTGGGCCCTGGCCGCGGCCGAGGAGAACGCCGCCGGAGGCGTGGTCGTCACCGCCCCCACCTCCGGCTCGGCCGGCGTGGTCCCGGCCGTGCTGCGTCATCTGCGGACCCGCCGGCGCCTGAGCCGCAAGAACATCCGCCAGGGACTCCTGACCGCGGCGGCCGTGGGGTTTCTGATCAAGCACAACGCCAGCATCGCCGGCGCCGAGGTCGGCTGCCAGGGGGAGATCGGTTCGGCCTCGGCCATGGCCGCCGGCCTGCTCTGCACCGCCCTGGGACGGGGACCGGACACGGCGGCCTCGGCCGCGGAAATCGCCCTGGAACACAACCTGGGCCTGACCTGCGACCCGGTCATGGGCTTCGTCCAGATTCCCTGCGTGGAAAGAAACGCCATGGCCGCGGTCAAGGCCTGCAACGCCTTCCTGCTGGCCTCGGGCGGCGACCCCGCGCGCCAGAAGGTCGGTTTCGACGTGGTCGTGGAAGTCATGCTCGAAACCGGCCGGGACATGTCCTGCAACTACAAGGAAACATCGCAAGGCGGTCTGGCCGTGAACCTGGCCAACTGCTGAGGGAGGTCTGTTTTGGGCGGTCAAGCCAAGGCGCCGGTCCTGACGGTCGCCATCCTGATCACCGGAAACCTGGTGGGCGCCGGCATTCTGGGACTGCCCATCAACACCGGGCTGGCGGGATACGTTCCCTCGTTGATCGTCATGGTCCTGGTCTGGGGCCTGATGCTCGGATCGGCCGTGGTCATTTCCGACCAGGTCCTGGCTTCCGGGGAGGAAAACTTCGATCTGCCCTCCCTCTTCGGCCGGACCCTGGGGCCGGCGGGCCAGTGGCTGGCCGTGCTGGCCAATCTCCTGATCCTATACGGCCTTCTGGTCGCCTATCTCAGCGGCGGCACGTCCATTCTGGTCAACCTCTTCAACCTGACCGGGCCGGCCTGGGTCGTCACCCTGCTATTTTTCGCCTTCAGCACCATCATGACCCTCTTCGGCGTGGTCATCGTGCGAAAGGGCAACGCCGTGCTCATGGTGGTCATGTGGCTGGCCTTCCTCGGCCTGGTGGCCCTGGCCCTGCCGGAAATGAAACCCGGCCGCCTGGTATTCACCGACCTGGTCTTCATCCCCTCGGCCCTGCCGATCATGCTGTGCGCCTTTCATTTCCACAACATCATCCCCACCGCCTGCCACAGCCTGGACCTGGACCGGAAGGCCATCCTCAAGGCCCTGCTGGTGGGGACCCTGATCGGCCTGGGCATGAACGCCCTGTGGAACCTGACGGTCATGGGCGCGCTGCCCGTTTCCGATTCCAGCCAGTCCAACATTTTGTGCGCGTTTCAAGGCGGGGTTCCGGCCACCGTGCCCCTGGCCGCCATCGTGGGCTCGAAACTGTTCACCACCTTCGGGCTGGCCTTCGCCATCCTGGCCATCACCACCAGCTACCTGGCCAACGGCACGGCCCTGCTCTCCTTCTGCCGGGACATGAGCCAAAGCCTGCTGGGGACCCGCAACGCCGTCCTGGTCGCGGCCCTGGCCTTCGGACCGCCCCTGGCCGTGACCCTCTTCTACCCCAACCTGTTCCTCCGGGCCCTGGACATGGTCGGCGGCGTGGGCATTTCCCTGCTCTTCGGCATCCTGCCCGGCGTGCTTCTGATCCGACAGGCCCGCTCTCACCGGGCCAGGGCCCTGGGCCTGGTCATGGTCGTCTGCTTTGCCGGCATCCTGGTCTTCGAACTCGGCCAGGAGTTCGGCCTGCTTCGCATCGACCCCGATCTCGAGCTGTGGAAGGCCGGCCTGCGCATGTTTCCGGGGAAGTAGGGCAGGGGGAAACGAAAAGGGATATTAGGAAGCTCGTTCCCAAGCTCCAGCTTGGGAACGAGCAAAAATCTCCCTGTTTTGCTCCCTCTCCCGCCGGGAGAGGGTTGGGGTGAGGGGGCTCCTCCGAAATCCGCTCGATCTTCATCCATTCAAAAGCGGGTCAATCGACCCCTTTCCCCTTCGACCGCCGGGCGCTCCAGACCCGAATTGCTGCCCAGCCCCCGAACATCATGACCAGTCCCAGGGGCAGCAGGTACGGGCCGCCGGGAATTTCCTTTCCGAATCCCGGACTGAAAACCCCCAGGGCACCGGCCAACAAAACAAAGCCGCCGGCCGCCATGACGATGGAAAAGACCAGCTTGACGATCAACTCTTCAACCCATTCGGACATTTGACTTCTCACGATCTTCGGAATTCGCCCGCCGGTCCGTTCTGTCCTCAGGACCCCAGAATCTTTTCCGCACCCTGGACCACGTCCTCGACAATGGTTTTCGCGCTGCGTTGGGACTTGAACATCCCGGCGATCTGGCCCATGGAGCTGGGCAGCAGGTCCTGCCGCCCGGCCCGCCGCAGACCTTCGAGCAGATTGATGACCAGCACGTTCTGCATGGGGAAGGGCAGGGTGGACCGCCCGGAGTCGTTCCACATTTTCAGGAGCGGGCCCCGCGCCAGCCGGGCCGTCTTGCCGCTGATCAGCCCGCTGACCTGGGTGTCGTCATCCCCGGCCGCCACAGCCGCTTCCAGCCACCCGGCGACGGCCGGCTCGTCCAGCGGCACCAGCCCCTGTTCCTTCTGCCCCAGTTCCAGGAAGTCGGCAAAGGCCTCCTCGGCGAACATGAAGGCCGTCCCCATCCAGGCCCCCACCGCGCCCAGGGCCAGGGCCGCGACCAGGCCCCGGCCGTCGCCGATGCCGCCGGCGGTCAGAACGGGCACGGGCTCCAGGGCGTCCACCACCTGGGGCACAAGGGCCATGGTGCCCACCCGGCTGGTGTGGCCGCCGGATTCGTATCCCTGGGCCACGACCACGTCCGCGCCCGAAGCGACCTGGTACCGGGCCTGCCTGACGTTGCCGGCCAGCCCGATAACTTTCATGCCCCTGCGACGGGGCTCGTCGAGCATGCCCGCCGGGGCCCCCAGCCCCAGGGCCAGCACCGGGGCCTGCTCGTCGATCACCGCCTGCAACTGCCGTTCGAACACGGCCGGGATCGGCAGCCAGGCCTCCATGTCCTCGACCTCGGGCACGTCGAGTTCCTTTCGCAAGCCTTCGACCATGGCCACATGCTCAGGAGGCAACTGCTTTCTCAGGTCGGCCGTGGTCACCGACGGCGGGGTCCGGGGGTCCAGGCCCGGGTACACGATGTCCACGCCGAACGGCTTGTCGGTCAGGCTTCGGGTCTTCCGAATCCAGCGCCGGATGGTTTCCGGCTCGAGGGACGTGGCCCCGATGACTCCCAGCCCGCCGGCATTGGATACCGCCGCGGCCAGGGTCGGGCCGGCCACGGCCATCATGCCCGCCAGGACCACCGGGTATTCGATGCCCAGCAGATCACACAGACTTGTCCGAACCGTCATTGCCATACTGCCCCTCCTTTCTTGATCTCTCAGTGTAACCATTCTCAACCTATCTATGTCTGGAAAGAGATAAAGTTTCTTGATCCTATTTCTTCAAGTCACTCTTTTATCTACTTTTTTTGAAGCTAGGTACTTAATAATAAATACTTAATATAATGCCTATATGGTATTAGATTTTTCAGCATTATATTTCTTAAACAATTACTTTCATTTAAGCGGTGGGCTCCTTGTTCCAAGGAGGCGAGATGAAAATTGATAATTGTCCTTTTATAAAAAGTCTGATTGATTATTATTTAAAATTTTATACTTATTCGGTAATAGTATATTAATGCTCATTGATTTGGCTTAGGATTTTTTCGCGCATCAATTCAATAACTATGGATTGAATTTGTTCTTTATTAAAGTGCGGTTTGATTTCCATCACTTTTTTACATAGTTCATTTAGCAAAATAAACCTGTCTCTATCTTTAAAATTTCTATCGATAAAAACAGCGGTACTAATTAATTCCAGGTCCGAGGCTGATTTACTCCCAAATTTAGTTATTATCCAGTCAAGCTCTTCTTTATAGTTTGTGATAAAATCTTGTGCTTCGGTTAATATATAATCTACATTTTCCCCAGGTCTTAGTATGTAACCGTATCCGGAAGAGTAATGAATAATTTCCGCTGTGAGAGCGTCAAGCGACTCGGCATACTCAATTTCATTGAGAACTTCCGCAGAAAAAGGACCATAATGATAAAGCCGGAAGTTGTACCCAAAAGGTACATTGCGAACAGTCTGTAATAGATACAAGAACTTCATCGCAGCGGTTCTGCCGATCCGCTGATGACTCAGAGAATTAATTATATATAGTAAAGACCCAATTCTTGAGAATGTCTCTTTTATTGCGCTCATATTAATAGTCCTCCATTGGTGCAAGCCTTCGTATTGCTTCGTCTCTATCCTCTATGGCTACATATAATTTGATTTGTTGTATAGGATTGATTTTACTTATAAAACCTGATAACTCAGATAAAGGCCTTACTTTTCTATCCGTGGTTTCACTGACAACAGGTAAATCCAGGCTATCAGCCTTATACCACGATTTGTCGGCCCTCCCTTCATAACGCAGAAGTTCTCCCAGCCTTTCTTTCCATCGTTCGTATTTTTCAATATCTTCTTTCTGGGGAGTTTCGGGTGTCTCTCTGATAAGGCGGTAATGATCTCTTTCCATCATACGGCGACCATGTTCTCCACCTTTTCCTTCTGAAAGGAGTCCTAAGACCTTTCCATCATCCCAAGATAAATAGTCTTCAATGCAGTCCTCAGTTGGAGGTGGAAATTGACGATCTGGTAGTAAAGTTGATAATGTTTCCTGTAAATGATGGTCATAAGCTATCCGTGTTTTGTGGAAATAGACTTGTGTAAACATAAAATATCGGGCCAATATCAAGCCTTCGGCAGCGTGAAAGCCACCTGCATTAACTCCAAAGTTTGGTTGTTCTTCTTTGCCTGAAACAGGCAATGCAATAATTGTATTGCTCACTCGACGCCAATCATAACGACCATAGTCCACTCCGGCATGAATTGAATCGCGAAGAAGATAATCCATTCGATCGGCATCCAACTGTCCGGAAAGTAAGTCTCTCCAGTATAGGGAAGCCTCAGCCTCTTGGCTGCCCTCAATCAGGCCTGCGACTTTATTCGCAGTAATTCCATGATTATATAACAATCTATTATCATCAATAACATCTTTGAATAACTTCCGTGTAATCAAGGCAGAATAATCTTCATGGGTGTATTTCCCTTTGAGACCATCAGGTTTCTCAGGGAATAGAGATTCAGAGGCATGGGAAAATGGAGCGTGGCCAATATCATGGAGTAGGGCCGCAAGACGTAATAGCATTCTGTTAAAATCAAGGCTTGCCTGGCTGTGGTCAACAAGTATTTCTTTTGAGCGATCGATTATTCCATCATACAAGGTTGTGACCATTTGCATGACACCCAAAGAATGTTCAAAACGAGTATGCATTGCTCCCGGATAGACTAAGTCTGTTCCCCCTAACTGGCGAATTCTGCGCAACCTCTGAAAATATTTATGGTTTATGATGTCTCTTTCCCATTCATGGAAATGTATGAAGCCGTAGACCGGACACCTGATCTCATATGTTTTCGTGTTCCCAAACATACCGCATTCTACTCATACATGCCCTTAAGGGAGAAGGGGGAACCACATCATGTTGTATATACCAGGAAAATATCACAAAATAAACCTGTTTTCAATAAATTTCCTCTACCCCTCTCAGTCACGCCACTTCAAGCACCAACAGAAAACCTTCCCGGAGCGGCGCGGGTTTTGATATAGTCCTTGCCTGAAATACCGCCGCCAAGGAGAATCACGCCATGACGGATCTCGTACTGAGAGAGGACCGGGACGGACTGTGCACCCTGACTCTCAACCGGCCTGACAAGCTCAACGCCCTCAACGTCGCCCTTTTCGTCCAGCTCCGCGCCCATGTCGACGCCCTGGCCGGCCAGACCGACGCGATCGGCTGCGTGGTGCTCAAGGGCGCGGGCCGCTGCTTTTCCGCCGGCCACGACCTCAAGGACATCAACGCGGGTGAAAAGCCGCCCACGCCTCATTTCCAGGCCGACACCGTCGAGGCCCTGGCCAACCTGCCCCAGGCGGTCATCACGGCCGTGCACGGCCACTGCTACACCGGGGCCCTGGAGCTGGCCCTGGGCGGAGACATCATCCTGGCCGCCGCGTCGGCCCGCTTCGCCGACACCCATTCCCGCTGGGCCCTGACGCCCGTCTGGGGCATGAGCCAGCGCCTGCCCCGGCGGGTGGGCGTGGCCAAGGCCAAGGAGATGATGCTGACCGCCCGGACCTACACGGCCGACGAGGCCCTGACCATGGGCCTGGCCAACATGGTCGTGCCCGAGGAGCGGTTCGAGGACGAGGTGGAAAACCTGGCCCGGACGATCCTGGCCAACTCCTGGTTCAGCCACCGGGCCAACAAGCGCCTGCTGGAAAAGACCGACGGCATGGCCCTGGCCGAGGGCCTGCGCTGGGAGATCGAAAACAGCGAGGGCCGGGGTCCGGACACGGAAGAACGGATCGGGGCCTTTTTGAAAAAGTGACGGCCGCGCCGACCGACGCCGCCTCGGCCGGAGGGAGGATTCATGACCGAAAAGTTCGCCAGCCGGCGCAACCTGGATTTTCTGCTTCATGAGGTATTCGACGTCGAGTCCCTGACCCGGTACCCGTATTACGCGGACCACGACCGGGAGGTCTTCGACCTGGTCCTGGACACGGCCTTCAAGATGGGCCGGGACATCCTTCGCCCCTGCCTGGAGGAGATGGACCGCAACGCGCCCGAGTTCGTCGGCTCGACGGCCCGGGTCCATCCCTCGGTCCGGACGTTCATGCGCGAGAGCGGGGAGGGCGGCTGGATCGGGGCCGGAGCGGCCTACGAATACGGCGGCCAGCAGATGCCCGAGATGATGGTGGCCCTGACCCGCTTCATCTTCTCCGCGGCCAACTACTCGTTGAGCGTCTATCCCGGGCTGACCACGGGCGTGGTCAACCTGATCATCACCTTCGGCACCGACGAAATGAAGGAGACCTACCTGCCCCGGCTGCTTTCCGGCGAGTGGCAGGGGACCATGGCCCTTACCGAACCCCAGGCCGGCAGCTCCCTGGCCGACATCACCACCACGGCCGAACCCACGGACCAGGGCTATTACCTGCTGCGGGGGCAAAAGGTCTTCATCTCCGCGGCCGACCACGACGGCGTGGACAACGTGGTCAACATGATGCTGGCCAAGATCAAGGGCGCGCCGGCCGGGGTCAAGGGCATCTCCCTGTTTCTGGTGCCCAAGCACCGCCCGGGCCCGGAGGGCGGCCTGGCCCCCAACGACATCAACCTGGCCGGCATCTACCACAAGATGGGCTACCGGGGCACGCCCCTGACCCAGCTTTCCATCGGCGAAAACGGCGACTGCCGGGGCTTTCTGGTCGGCCGGGAGAATCAGGGCCTGGCCCACATGTTCCAGATGGTCAACAGCTCCCGGATCAAGGTCGGCATGTCCGCCATTGCCACGGCCTCGGCGGCCTACTACGCCGCCCTGGACTATGCCAGGGAGCGTCCCCAGGGCCGCCGGCTTTCGGACAAGGACCCGGACCTGCCCCAGGTGCCCATCATCGAGCACCCGGACGTCCGGGCCATGCTGCTTTTCCAGCGGGCCGTGGTCGAAGGCTCGCTCGGCCTGATCCTCCAGTGCGCCCGGTACGCGGACTTGGCCAAGGTCCTCGAGGGCGAGGAGGCGGAACGATACGCCCTGCTCCTGGACCTGCTCATCCCCGTGGTCAAGGCCTATTCGTCGGAGATGGGCGTGCTGTCCGTGAGCCGGGGCCTGCAATGCCTGGGCGGGTACGGGTACTGCGACGAGTTCCCCCTGGAGCTGTACTACCGGGACGTGCGCATCCATCCCATCCACGAGGGCACCACCGGCATCCAGGGCCTGGACCTTTTGGGCCGCAAGGTGACCATGAAAGGCGGCCGGGCCCTGGACCTGTACTTCGAAGAAGTGGGCCGGACCGCGGCCGGGGCCGCCGAAATCGAGGCCCTGGCCCCGCTGGCCGGCGAACTCGGCCGGGCCGCGGACCGGGTCCGGGAAGTCACCGCCTCCCTGACGGCCCTCAAGGCCGACCGGGAACGCTTCCTGGCCGACGCCACGGGCTATCTCGAGTTTTTCAGTGTCGTGGCCGTGGCCTGGCAATGGCTCAACCAGGCCCGGGTCGCGGCGGAAGCCCTGGCCCAGGGCCCCACCGACCAGGAAACCCGGTTTTATCGGGGCAAGATCGTGGCCTGCCGGTACTTCTTCGGGTACGAACTGCCGAAGATCGACGGCCTGGCCAGACGCCTGCTGAGCGCCGACGCCTTGACCGTGGAGATGACCCCGGACGACTTCGAGGACTAGATAACCGGTAGACATCCATATTATTTGGGAACCGAAAAATAAGTGGGTGTCTCCGTTTTCTATTCGAAAATGGCCTATTAATCCGGATTGGATTTTGTTATGATTTTCTGATTAAGGCATAATCCTGAAAATCCCCGGCCGGGCTCTGAAAAGACCGGGCTCCCGTTCCGATACCGGGTGTTTGTATCGGACCGAGAACGGTCATGGCCAATAATCAAGTCTGAACTCACCTTCAGCAAGAAAGGAGTTGGACTAAACGGCTTCGCCGTGTGGGGGAGCCGGCGTACTTTAAACAGGGGGCTACCGCATGATATCCTTTCTCTGTCCGGGCGCATCCGGTTCGGCATGGGGCCGATCCATTACCTGCCCGGTGACGAAAGGAGA
>JAHJTB010000148.1 GCA_018830135.1 Pseudomonadota bacterium
CGATTCATTCGAAGAACTGATCGCCACGGAGAAACTCATGCAGACCGGACACCGTTCCCTCCTGGTCATGGAAGGCGGCCGGCTGGCGGGCGTCCTGAGCATTGTCGACCTGATGGCCGGGCTGCGGCCGGGCTACCTTTCGGCCCCCAGGCCGTCGACCGCGGACCAGATCGAATACTCGGCCATGTTCTGGACCGGCCTGTTCACGACCCAGGCCAAGGTCCTGGCCGGGAAGAAGGTCCGGGAGGTGATGTCCGACCCCCCGCCGGCCGTCAACGAAGAGGCCAACCTCATGGAGATCGCCAACCTGCTCTACGAAACGGAGAGTCGGCGCCTGGCGGTTTACAGCGGGGACCGGGTCGCGGGCGTGGTTCGGGAACAGGAAGTCTTTTTCGAGTTGGCCCGGCTGATTCTGAACGTTTAACCGGCCAAAGGAGTGTTTTTATATGGTCCAAAATGTGAAAAAAAGCACATCCGGTTACGATAAATACGTCAACTGGAAACTCTTCGCCATCCCGGTCGTCCTGTGCACGCTGCTTCTCCTCATGCCCACCCCATACAGCATGAAGGACGTGGCCACCGAATACAAGGTCGGACCCAAGGTCGTCGTGGACACCCTGAGCAAGGAACTGTTCGGGGTCGACTACCTCAAGGCCGAACAATGGCAGATTCTCACGGCCCGGATCATGGAAAACAGCATGACCATGGGGGCCATGAGCCGGAAACAGTTCCTCAAAGTGGACCAGAAATGGTGCCAGAAGAACAAGATTCCCGTGGAGGGCAAGCACCTGGAGCAGGCCAAGGCCTTTATCGAGGCCAAGGTCACGGACCAGGCCTACGCGGACATGATGAAGCGGACCCTGGACCTGCGCCGACAGGGCCTCAAATACGAGGACCTCAAGGACAAGGACAAGGCCCGGGCCGACAAGGGGGGCTGGGAGATCAAGGTCGCCGTGGCCGTGACGATCTTCGTCGTGCTCTGCTTCATTACCGAGTGCATCCCCCTGCCTACGGTCTCCCTGGCCGTGGGCCTGATCCTGGTCTTCACCGGGGTGGTGTCGCGCAGCGAAGTGGCCGCGCTTTACTGGGACGACGCCTGCTGGTTCATCATGGGCAGCCTGATGTTCGCCGCGGCCTTTGTCCGGACCGGCGTGGACAAGCGTATCTGTCTGCTGATGTTCAAGAAACTGGCCGTGCCCAACGTCAAATGGATCACCCTGGTCTTTTTCGTCGTCATGGCGCCGTTGTCCGCCTTCATTTCCGACCACGCCCTGACGGCCATGTTCCTGCCCATCGCCATTCTCCTCTATCAGAACAGCCTGTCCGACGAGGTGCCCGAGGACCTGGAACTGGCCAAGATGCTGATGATCACCATCGCCATGGCGCCCAACATCGGGGGGCCGGGCGCGCCTTCGGGCGGGGCCCGCAACGTGATCATGATGACCTATCTCAAGGACATGTTCGGGGTGGACATCGGATATTTCCAGTGGATGACCTACTGCATGCCCTTTGTTTTTATCATGATCCCCATCGGCTGGTTCGTGGTCAACTGGCGCTTCAAGCCCCGGATCACTTCCCTGGGCCCGGCCATGGAGACGATGAAAAAGGAGATCGAAAAGATGGGGCCCTGGAGCGGCAAGCAGATATGGGCCCTGATCATCTTCGTGGTCATGGTTTTCGGGTGGTTTACGGAAAAGACCCTGTTCGACGCGGGGATCATCCCCATCCGCCTGGGCATCGGCGTGATCGCCGTGGCCGGGGCGGTGGCCTACATTCTGGCCGGTGTGGTCAACTGGCGTGACTATCAGGAAAAGGTGGACTGGGGCGTAGTATGGCTTTACGCCGGCGCGATTATTTTCGGGCGGACGCTGGATTCGACGGGCGCGGCCTACTGGTTCGCCCGCAGCGCCCTGGACTTTATCGCTCCGCTGGGTATCAACGCCGGCCTGCCTCTCATGATCACTTCGAGCGGCCTGACGGCGATCATTACCCAGTTCATGGCCGACGGTCCGGCGGCGGCGGCGGTGGGTCCCATCGTGCTGAACATGGGCGGTCTGGCCCACCCGGGAACGGCCTTCCTGCCGTTCACGGCCATGGCCACGGCCATGGCTTCCTCCTTCGCCTACTGCCTGATTATCGGCACGCCGCCCAATGCCATTGTCTACTCCAGCGGCTACCTTACGCCGCGGGACTTCGTTCGGGCAGGCCTGCCCTTGTGGCTAGTGGCCAACGTGGTCCTGGCGATGTTGGTCTATTTTTACTGGACGTTCAGGGGATTCGGCGCGCTTCCGGGCTTCTAGTCCCGGAGCGTTCCCAGGAACAACGCGCCTGAAAAGCGACAGCGGCCGGAGACCGGCCCTTTCAAGCCCGCCTTGAAAGGGCCGGCCCGGCCCGTTCGTTTCAGGTGTCAAGGGCGGGGATGGCGAAGTCCAGTCCCAGGCTTTTCAAGCGATCGTCCGAGGGGCGGGTGGTGGCCGGGTCCCAGCCCCGGCTCTCGTAAAACGCCTTCATCATGCCCTCGAACTCGCCCCGGTCCACGACCGCCCCCTTTCGCGGTCCGACCGTCAGGGGCTCCTCGAAGAAGCGGTCCGGAATGACGTCGTCCTCCCGGCGGAACCCTTCCCGGTAGTTGAAGCATTTTTCCAGGTTGAACATCCGCTCCCCGGCCCTGAGGTAGTCCTCGCCGGACCAGGCCCGGCCACTGATGGCTTCGAGGGCACCCAGGGTCTGCTTGTTGCTGTACGCCTCCTTGGCGAAGATGCACAGACCGATCGAGTCGTCCAGGGCCCGCTGGTTCTGGTCGGCGGCCGTGTGCCCGTTAATATGGCAGGCCCCGCGATTGGACGTGGCATAGCACAGTCCGTGGCTGGGCCGGTAGTGACAGTTCCAGGCGGCAAAGGCATGCCCCTTGGAATGGATGGCGAACTTGTGGCTGTCTCGGCCGATGATCCCGGCCAGATGCTTGACGCCGTCCCCGGCCGCCCGGCCCACGCCCTCCCGGCGGGCGATCCGTTCCAGCATTGGGTGGACCGTTTCCGAATCGCCCCATTTCAGGTCCAAACCGTCCAGGAACCGGGTGTCGATCAGGCCCTTGTCCCGGGCCTCCATCAGAAAGCCGATCGCGTTGCCGGCGGCGATGGCGTCGAGTCCCAGATCGTCGGCCATGAACACGGAGCGAAGCAGGCCGGACATGTCGTCGATAAGCAGGTTGGGGCCCAGCATGGCCCCGGTTTCATATTCCGGGCCGTCGTGAACCAGTCCGGAGTGAGGCCCCAGGGGCGCCCACCCGGACTTCTTGCAGGCCAGGGGGCAGGCGAAACAGGCGTAATCCCGATTCCAGACCTGACGCCTGGCCCGGATGCCGCCGATCCGGTCGACGGTTTCATAGGTGCCTTCCCGGTAGTTTTTCACGGCCATGGCCCCGGCGTCGCTGGCCATTTCCAGCCCCATGGACGTGCCGTACCGCCGCCAACGGGTCGTGCTTTTGATCGCCTTGTTCAAAAAGACCCCGCGGATCTCCTCGAGCAGGTCCAGGAAGGCCTGATGGGAGGCCACGTCGGGTTGCCGGGAGCCTTTGATGGCGATGGCCTTGAGGTTTTTCGAGCCCATGACGCAGCCCGTCCCGCCCCGGCCGGCCGCGCGGGCCGCGGTGTTGATGATGCAGGCAAAGGGCACGAGGTTTTCCCCGGCCGGTCCGATGTAGCAGGTGCGATAGCGGCGGTCCCCCAACTCGGCGATCAGGGCGCGGTCGAAAGCGTCGGTGCCCATGCCCCAGAACCGGCTTGCGTCCTCGATCCGGACCCGGTCGTCATCGATCCTCAAGTAGACCGGCCGATCCGCCCGGCCCCGTATCATCAGGCCGTCGTAACCGGCGAAGCGGATTTCCGGCCCGAAAAAGCCGCCCATGTTGGAGTAAGAAACCGTCGAGGCCTTGGGATGTCGGGAC
>JAHJTB010000149.1 GCA_018830135.1 Pseudomonadota bacterium
AAGATTCATAGCACCTGCCGCCCGTCAAAAGGTGATGACATGACCAATATACCCCAGACGGCCGTTGGTGTCCAGATTTGTATTCAACTATTTGTTGATTTTATTACTTTTCATAGGAATCAATTCACCCTGCCGATCCACGGGCCGTTCTTGACAAGGGCGCCGGAGTCGTTCTAATATACCGGGGAATGCGATCGTCGAGGGAAGGTGTTTCATGCCATCACAATCGGCACTTGTTCTTCAGACCCGTCCGGGCCGTGCCCTTGAGGATGCACGCCGCCAATAACGCCGTTCTTCCGTCATTCGGACCGCCAACCGGGAATCTATAATCCAAGGTTGACGTTAGACATCCGGCGCGCGGGCGAAGGCCTCTTCCAGGGAACATAAACCAGGATCATGCCAAATGACCGGGGAAGTCTCCGTGACGCACCGGTATATGCTTTTCACGGCGGCGACCCTGACGTCGGAAAGGACACAACGAATTGACCTTTCAAGATTCATATGGATGGGGGCCGTTTTTCGCCCGGCAAATGGACGCCCCCGGGTTGGGCGGCCTTTTGGCGGCCCGGGTCATCGAGGAACAAAAAGGACTGTATCGGCTGGCTTTGGAAAACGGGGACCGCTGGGCGTCGGTGTCCGGACGGCTGCGGAGCGCATCCGATTCGGCCGATGAGATGCCGGCCGTCGGCGACTGGGTCCTGACCGACCCGGGCACCCCCTTGGATCAGTCGGTCATCCGGGCGGTTCTGCGCAGAAAAAGCGCCATCGTCCGGGGCCGGTTCGATTCCAAGCGGCAGGGGGACGGTTATGCGGGACAGGTGCTGGCCGCCAACGTGGACACCGTCTTTGTCGTGGAATCCCTGGGGGTGGCCCCCAATTTCCATCGCATCGACCGTTTTCTGGCCCTGGCCCATGAAGGCGGCGCCTGGCCGGTGATTCTGCTCAACAAGGCCGACCTGGCCGAAAATTCGGAAACCGTGGTCCTGGAAACGGAAGCCCGTCACCCCGGCGTGGATGTGATTCCGGTCAGTTCGGTTTCCGGACAGGGCCTGGAGCGGTTGTCGCCCTACCTTGGGCCGGGGAAGACCGTGGTCCAGCTCGGCCCTTCCGGCGTCGGGAAATCAACGCTGATCAACCGCCTGCTGGGGCGGCCGGTCCAGGAGGTGGGCGAGGTGCGCGATTCGGACGGCAAGGGTCGCCACACCACGACCAGCCGGCAGTTGCTCGCCTTGCCGGACGGCCAGGGCCTGATCATCGACACGCCGGGCCTCCGGGCGGTGGGGCTGACCAGCGGTGAAGAGGGGCTGGCATCCGCATTTGCCGACGTGGAAGCCCTGGCCGAACAGTGCCGGTTCCGCGACTGCACCCATGGGTCCGAACCCGGCTGCGCGTTGCGGGAAGCCTTGGTTGACGGGACCTTGAACGCGGATCGTCTGGAAAGCTACCTGGGCTTGCAACATGAAACCCGACGGCGCCGGGAGTTGAAGGACCCGGTCAGCCGGAAGAAGGAAGGACGGCGCATGGCCCGGATGATTTCCGAGGTCAAGCGCCAGGACAAGCGGAGGTTCGAACGATAGGGAAAGCAATACCTCGCCGAATATATAGCGTCCCGCTGGTTCCCGAGCGCCAGCTTGGGAACCAGCGGAAAATGGTCGTAGCGAGATGGCGGGGATTTCCACCTTTTAGCCCAACCATCCCATTGCACCACCCATGGTGCCTCACAGACGACAGCAATTCGGGGGGACTTTCGTGGTTCCCCGTGCCGGTCCGGAGGACCGGGGCGGGGAACCGCGAGGGGGGTCCGGGGGGCCGACGGCCCCCCGCTATTCCGACCCCGGTTGACCTCCCCCGTCTCAGGCGCTCCGAGATTTCCCTTGACCCTGAAAGTTGGGCTGGTCTAATCTGGTAACCTATGGGAAATTCAGAACTCCTCCAGGCATTCGTTGAAGCCGGATGGCGATTTCGTTCCACGGCATGATCGCCATGTTCGATCCTATCCGATCGGATCGCCGGTGATCAAGGCATGGGCGAAACAGCCCGGGGACTCGGATTCATGCTTGATCTGTCCGAAAAGCCCAAACGTCTTCCAACATCCCGGCTCTTCGGGTCCTTGCTCGAACTGATCGTGCGGCGTCACGCGGCCGCCCTGATCGCCGTGGCGGTGCTGACGGCCGTTTTCGCCTTCCAGCTTCCCCATCTGACCTTCAGGACCTCGATCAACGATCTGGTGGTCGAAAGTCTTCCGGAAACGACGGCCTATCAGGAGTTTTTGGATGAATTCGGCACCGAGGAAGTGATTCGGATCGTCATCCGGACCGACGATATTTTCGACCCCGCGACCTTTTTGCTAATCGCCCGATTGTCCGAATCCGCCGCCGGCATCCACGGCGTCCGGCGGGTGGTCAGCCTGCCGGAGATCAAGAAGGCGGCCGAACAACTCACATCCAAAATCCCCCTGGACGAATTCAAAGCGATCGTCGGGCCCGCGGCCCTGTTCAAAAGGAACCTGTTGTCCGACGACCACCGGACCACGGCCATCACCCTGCTGTTGAAAAACGATGCCGACAAGACCCGGGTCATCGAGCAGATCCGGGAACTGATCGCCTCGGCGCCCAAAGGCATCCCGGTCTATCAGATCGGCATGCCGCTGGTCGCCGAGGCGCTCGTTCTGTACACCGAACAGGACTTTTTCCGCTTGCCGCCCATCACGCTCGTGGTGATCTTCCTCGTCCTGGTGCTGTTGTTCCGGAACGCGGTCAGCATCGTCATTCCCGTCCTGAGCGTCATCATATCCCTGATCTGGACGTTCGGGACCATGGCCTGGCTGGAACGCCCCATATCCATGCTCCTGATGATCATTCCGGTCTTTCTGGTCGCCGTGGGCATTGCCTACTGCCTGCACATCGTTTCCGAATACCATGCCTGCGCCCGAAAGGCCGGCTCGCCCCAAGAGGCCGCCATTTCCACCTTCCGATCCGTTTCGCTGCCCACCCTGCTGGCCGTGGCGACCACGGTCATCGGTCTGGGTTCGCTTCTGCTCAGCCGGATCGCGGCCATCAACGAGTTCGCCCTGTTCTCCTGCCTGGGAATGATTTACTTTGTGATCATTGTCTTTCTGTTCATTCCCTCGGCCCTGGCCGCCTTACCGCTGCCCCGCGACGACGGGCGGGGCCCCATGAGATTCGAGCCGTACATCGACCGGCTCCTGGACCTGGTGGTCAGCCTGAACATCAAGCACCAAAAGTGGACCCTGCTGGTCCTGGGCGGCGTGGGCCTGTTCTGCGCGGTCGGTCTGGTCTTCATCCGGGTCGAAACGAATCCGGTCGATCAGTTCCGCCGGGACACCCCGGTCAGCAGACACTTTCACGACATCTACCAGGACCTGTCCGGAAGCTTTCCCATCAACGTGGTCATCGGGAGCGGCCGGGAGGACTATTTCCAGCAGCCCGCGAACCTGGAGCGAATCGGCCGCTTGCAAGCGTTTCTCGAAACCCTGCCCGGCGTGGACAAGACCGTTTCCGTGGTCGATTACATCAAACTGGTCAACTACGTCACCAGCCGGTACGTCCCCGGGTCGTACGTCATGCCCGAAGCGGATTTCGAGATACGGATCAGTTACAACAACTACAAGACCATGCTCGGCGAGGAGATGCTGACCCGGTTCGTCACCCCGGATTTTTCCAGAACCACCATTCTCCTGTTGACCCACATCTCGAACTCCGCCGATTTTCTGGCGGTCAGGAAAAAGATTCTCGATTATTTGAAAAAGGAACTGCCCCCTAACCTGCACTATGACGTCACCGGATTCGGCATGGTCATTTCGACCAGCAGCACCCTTTTGACCCGTGGCCAGATCAAAAGCTTCGGTCTGACTCTGTTCCTGATCTTCCTGATCATGCTCATGCTGTTCCTGTCCATCAAGGTCGGAGTGATCGCCACCATACCCAATCTCTTCCCGGTCCTGGTCAACTTCGGGCTCATGGGCTGGCTGGGCATCGGCCTGTCCAGCGTGACCAGCCTGATCGCCAGCATCGCCATCGGCCTGGCCGTGGATGACACGATCCACTATCTGGTCCATTACAACCGCGAGTTCAAGCGGGACCTGAACAAGGACCGCGCCCTGGGTGAAACGATCCGCAGGACCGGCAGACCGATCATCCTGACCACGGTGGCCATCTGCCTGGGCTTTTCCATCCTGGGCTTTTCCCACTTCAAGCCCACCGCGACCTTCGGCTTCCTCATGGTCGTCACCATGGTCTCGGCCCTGATCGGCGACCTGCTTCTTCTGCCCTCATTGATGCTCCACGTCGAACTGGTCACCGCCTGGGACCTGCTCAAGCTCATGCCCGCCCTGGAAGGGATGTCCGCGGGCGCGGCCCACGAACTCAAGCAGCCCTTGAACGCCATTCGCATGGGGGCCGACTATCTGGGCGTCATGGTTCAACGGAAGGACCGGATTCCCCAGGAGACCCTGGCCCGGGTGGCCGACGAAATCGGCCGGCAGGTGGACCGGGCCTCGGACATCGTCAACCGCCTTTCCCGGTTCAGCCAGCCCGCCGGGTTCGAAACCGAACCCGTGGACGTGAACCGGGCCATCACCGAAACACTGGACATGATGTACCATCAGTTGAACCTGGAAAATATCACCGTCGAACTCGAACTCGGGGAAGACCTGGCCCGGGTCGCGGGACAGCGCCATCGTCTGGGCCAGGTCATCCTGAATGTCTTGACGAATTCCATGGAAGCCGTTAGAAAAAAGCGAAGCATCCAGGATGAAACGTTCCACGGGACCATTGCGGTCCGGTCCCGGGCCCGGACGGGCGGCGTTTCGATATGGATCGAAGACAACGGGATCGGCCTGCCGGACCATCTGGCCGGGCGGGCCTTTGAACCGTTCTTTACGACCAAGGCGCCCGCCGAGGGCAAGGGGCTGGGGTTATCGGTGTCCAATCAGATCATCCAGGGTTTCGGCGGCACGATTCAGATCAGGAGCCGGGACCGGATGGGGACCACCATCGAAATCGGACTCCCGGAGGCGCCGGATGCCTGAATCGCCTTTGGCCGGCAGGTCCCGGACCCGCCTTCATACCATCCTGGCGCTAGGCCTGGCCTTCATCCTGGTTTCGGCCTGCAACGCCTCCGACAAATCAGGGGCCTTGCCCGTCTATCCCCCGGGGGTCACGAACGACGCCATTACCATCGGCTCCTCCCTGGCCCTCGAAGGTCACGCCGGGTACCTGGGCTCGCAAATTCTGCATGGAGCCCTGTCGTTCATAAGCCATGTCAACGACCAGGGCGGAATCAACGGCCGCAGGATCAAGCTGATCTCCTACGACGACGGGTACGATCCCCCCCGCTGCATGGTCAACACCCAAAAGCTGATCGTCGAGGACAACGTCTTCGCCCTGTTCAACTACGTGGGCACGCCGACCACGGTCAAGATCATTCCGATCGTCACCGAAGCCCGGATTCCCCTGGTGGGGATGTTTACGGGCGCCAGCGCCCTGAGGCAGCCGTTGAACCGGTACCTGATCAACATCCGGGCCTCGTACTACCAGGAAATCCAGGCGGCCGTGAGGTACATGGTCAACCAGCTCAACCTCCGGAAAGTCGCGGTCTTCTATCAGTATGACGCCTACGGCTTTGACGGTCTGAAAGGAACGGAACTCGCCCTCAAGGAAAACAACCTGACGCCGGTTGCCACGGGCGCCTATACCCGGGGCACGTTGCGGGTCGAGGAGGCCCTGACCCGGATCATGGCCTCCGGAGCCCAGGCCGTGGTCATGATCGGCACCTATGGTCCTTGCGCCGAATTCATCCACTTGGCCCGGAAACGAGGGTATGCGGGCATTTTCCACAACGTGTCCTTTGTCGGACCCGATGAACTGGCCCGCCGTCTGAACCGGGAGGAAAAGGGGGTCATCGTCACCCAGGTGGTTCCTCCGCCCGAACCGTCCTCCGGCGGGGGTAAGCTGTGGGGCGTGGAAGAGTATTTGAAACTCCTGAAACAATACTACCCCGATGACTCGCCGAACTTCGTCAGCCTCGAGGGCTATATCAACGCCCGGGTCCTGGTCGAGGGCCTCAAGCGGGTCGGCCGGGACATTTCACGGGAAGGCTTCATCGATGGCCTGGAATCGATCCAGAATTACGACCTGGGCATCGCCAATCCCTTGTCCTTCAGCCCCGTGGACCATCAGGGGCTGGAAAAGGTCTATTTCACCATCATCAGAAACGGCAAATTCGTCCTGACCGACGAAACCGGCATCACGGGACTGTATTGAAACGACATGAAATTCGTCAGGAACATCAGCTTTAGAAACAAACTCCTGTTTTCATTCCTGGCGGTCATCCTGCTGCTCAGCGCCATCATTGCGCTTTTTGCCCGGTGGATACTGATTTCGAGCCTGACCAGCGAACTGGAAAAGCGAGGCATCGGCATCGCCTACAGCGTGGCCGACCTGGGCCGGAGCGCCATATTGACGGAGAACCGGCCCGAACTGACCAGCCTGGTCTTCGACACCCGCTTCGGCGAACGAAAAGCCCTGGTCGAGTACGTCTTCATCCTGAACAAGAACAACGTCGTCCTGGCCCACAGCTTCACCCGGCCCTTCCCGGACGTGTTGATCGGCGCCAATCCGCTCGTGGGAGACCAGTCCCGCCGGATCCAGCTTCTCCACGTGGAAGGCCGGTCCATCTACGACGTCGCCGTGCCGGTGACCGAAGGCATCTACCGGATCGGAACGATCCATGTCGGCCTGAAGAAGGAGCATATCGACAACCTGATCGACAAACTCCGAACGACCTTCGTGGGTTTCATTTCCATCAACGTGGTCATCTTCTTCTTTATCAGTCGCCTGACCTCCGAGTTCGTCACCCGCCCCATCCGGCGGTTGACCCTGCTGGCCGACGAAGTCAGCCGGGGCAATCTCGACGTCCGCATTCATGCCGAGGACCGGATCGAGTGCTGGAAAATCAAGGACTGCGACAATGCCAACTGCCTCGTCCACGGCAATCCCGAACTGACCTGCTGGTATTTCGCCGAATTCTCGCTCGACGACCCGGCCGGCAAAGACGTTCCGCTCGCCCCGCCGGCCTGCCAGCAGTGCCATATCTACAACCTGTACTCGGGAGACGAGATCGACCAGTTGAGCCGCTCGTTCAACAACATGATTCACCGTCTGAAGATGTCTGAAACGGAGAAGAATCTGCAGGCCCAGGCGGTCCGGGAAAGCGAAAGAAAATATCGGCTCCTGATCAACAACATCCCCAACATCGTCTTTCGAGGCTACCTGGACGGGGCCATCGACTACTTCGACGACAAGATCGAGGCCATGACCGGGTTTTCCAAGGAGGAGTTTCTGAGCCGCGAAAAGACCTGGTTCGACATGGTCCATGAAGAAGACCTGCCGGCGGCCCAGAGAAAATTGATCCAGGCCTTGAAAACCAACCATTCGTACATCCGCGAGTACCGGATCAAAACCAAGGACAAGGGCCTGATCTGGATTCAGGAGGGAGGCCAGATCATATTCGGCGAGGACGGGAAGGCCGAATATATCACCGGGGCCTTCCTGAACATCACCGAACGGATGGTGGCCGAAAAGGCGCTCGAGGAATCGGAACGGGAGTACCGTTCGCTTTTCAACAGCGGTCCCAACCCGATCTTCGTTCTGGACGCCGAAGACTTCACCATCCTGGACGCCAACCCCAGCGCGGAAGAGACCTACGAGTGCCCCAGAAGCGAACTGCTCAACCGCAGCTTCCTGGATTTCGGGCCGCTTGACAACGCGGAGCTGAAAAGCATCCTGGCCGACATCCCGGACGGCCCGCACAGCCGGGTCATCGGCAACCAGGTCCTGCACCTCACCCACCTGCACAAGCCGTTCTACGCCCGGGTCACCGCCTGCCCCACCCGGTACCGGGAGCGCCGGGCCATCATCATCGCCGTAATGGACATTACGGAAATGCTGGAAAAGGACGTCCAGTTGATCCAGGCCAGCAAGATGAAGACCCTGGGCGAACTGTCCGCGGGCATCGCCCACGAACTCAACCAGCCCCTGAACGCCATCAAGATGGGCAATGAATTTCTGCATGTGATCTCGGAGCGGGAGGGCCCGGTCCGATCGGACCAGATTCTGCAAGTCGCCAAGGAAGTCAGCGAACAGGTCGATCGGGCTTCCGACATCATCAATCTGCTGCGCGAATTCGGAAGAAAGCCGGACATCAAGACCGAACCCGTCGATCTGAACGAACCCGTCCGGACGGTGCTGCGAATCATCGGCCGGCAGTTGGCCCTCGACAGCATCGGCGTCATCCTGGACCTGGCCGATGACCTGCCGCTCATCATGGCCCAGAAGAACCGCCTGGAGCAGGTCTTCCTGAACCTGATCACCAACGCTCGCGACGCCATCATGCAGAAACGGGAGTCCGGCCGGGACGAGGACAAGGCCAAAATCACCATCCGCACCTTCAAGGACGCCGGCCGGGTCGCCGTTACGGTCGCCGATACCGGGACGGGCATTCCCGAGAACCAGATGGAAAAGATATTCGAACCCTTTTTCACCACCCGGGAAGTCGGCAAGGGCATGGGGCTCGGGCTGTCCATCGTTTACGGCATCGTCAAGGAGTACGGCGGGCTGATCGAAGTCAAAAGCCAACCGGGCCAGGGCGCCGCGATCAAGCAGTCGTTCCCGGCCGTCGAATCCTGATTGACCTCGGAAAGCGAAGGAACCATGAAAAGAATCCTGATCATCGACGACGAAAAACCCACCCTGTCCATGTTTTGCCTGTTGCTCGACGCGTACGGATACGAAGTGCTGACTGCGGAAAACGGGGTCGTCGGCCTCGATGTCTTCGAGCGGGAACGCCCGTCCGTGGTCTTCACGGACGTCAAAATGCCCGGCATCGACGGGCTCGAAGTGCTCAAACGCATCAAGCAGATCGATCCCCGAACCCGGGTCGTGGTCATCACCGGACACGGCGACCAGGACCTGGCCCGACAGGCCATGGAACTCGAGGCCTCGGCCTTCATCCACAAGCCCATCCAACGCAAAGACCTGGAAGACGCCCTCAAGCTCGTTTTCGAGGAATGACGAGCGGGTCCAACTTTCCCCTGGCCCAAGCGGCCTGACTCGGGCCGGGAATGCGGCCGGCCTCAACCCCTCAATAAATATATTCCGGTGCCCATTCCCGGACCTGGCGGCCGTCGAGGACGTGGAAGACGCGGAGTTTTTTCAAACTGACCGGCGAGAACTGGCCCAGGGGCAGGTACACGACCCGGCGGCCGTACATGTGGGCCAGGCTCTTGAAGCGGTCCGGGGGCGGCTTGGCCGCGACATAGGCGATGAGTTTGTCCTCGGAATAGTCGATCCCGGCCAGGAGCAGGCGTTCGGCCTTGGTCCGGGTCCCGTCGAAAAAGGGGTCGCGCCAGATGTCATAGAGCCGGAGCGGGGGGTAGGTCATCATGAACCCGCCGTATTCGCAGCGGGAGATGCCCGGGCCGACGACCTGTTCGCCGGAGGCCGTGGCGTAGAAGGCCATGTCCGACTCCTGGTCGTGTTCGCCCAGCCAGGTCACGCACCAGGGGTACTTTTCCCCGCCGCCGGGGCCGGGTTCGTCCGGATCGAAGATGACCACGACCGACCCGACCCGGCCGCGGACCGGCTGTTGTTCGGTGACGTAGATGCGGCCTTCATGCCAGTTGCGGATGGTTTCACGGATGTCCAGGCCGTCGAGCATCGAGGACAGAAAGGGCTGGGTGCGGCGGTTTTCCTCGCTCAGGACCTGGACCGTCTTTTTTTTCAGATAATCGCCGTATCCTTCGATGACAATGTCCTCGGGCGGATAGGAGCAGATCATGTCCCCCCGCCAGCCCTCCTTCCACTGGCCTGGCTTGTCCTCCCGCTTCCGTTTCTTGACCGGCACGGCCACCAGCCGCCGCCGGGTCTGGCGGAAGCGGCGGTAGAAGCGAATTTTTTTGGTATCCAGGTACAGGTCCTCACCCCGCAGGCTCAGGGTGGGCAGGGCGCCGTCGGTTTCATGCCAGGGATAGTCGGTGGCCAGGTCCCAGACCTCGTAGGCGAAGTTGTCGTCCACGGCGCCCCGGGCCGCGATCAGGAGCTGGAAGAGGTCCGGGGTCAGATAGCCCTGGACCATGGCGTAGTTCCGGGCGAACTTGTTGAGCACGGACAACTGGGCCCGGGTGACCTCTTCACGGGAGTTCTTCAAATGCCGTTCCCGGGCCCGGGTCACCAGGTCCTGGTGCAGTTCGAGCCGGTCCAGGTTTTCTTCCCCCTCGACTTCACCGGCCCGCCAGAAGGCCGCGGCCAGAAAGGGCAGGTCGGACATGATCTCCCGGCTGGACTCCCGGGCCAGGTTGGCCAGGGTCACGTTTTTTCGCCGGGTCCGTCCCAGGGGCAGGGCCAGCTTCCGGTTCATCCGGTCCAGGACGCCGGGATAGTGGGCCAGACCGCAGACGAACAACACCCGTTCGTACCGCTCGGCCAGGTCCTGGAGGTGGAAGGCCATGGTCATTTCGCGGAGTTGATCTTCCGGCCCGGTTTCAAGCCCCTCGACTCTCAGGCGATAGGCCTCGGCGTACGCGGCCAGCCCCAGCCGGCTGACGGTGTACGGGTCGGGAAGCGGATCGCGGCGCCTCGGATAGCCCTCGGTGTCCCGGTCCACGAAGAAAAGGGGCGTTTCGGTCCGCCGGGCCAGGCGGGAGGCCTCGACCACCGCGTCCTGGGGCTCGAGGGGCAGGTAAACGGTCCGGCCGTCCTTTTCCTCGTACAGGACCACGGACAGAAAGGGCAGCCGGTCCAGCCCCTTTTCCAGGGCCGGGCGGAGGGTCTGGGGGAACTCGACGGCCACGGCCTGAGGCCGGACCGCGTCGAACAGGCGTCGGGCGACCACGGCGAATTCCAGCCGGCCGTGGGCCACCGGAACGAAGGTCACGCGGCCGTGCTGGATCAGGTCCTTGTCCATGGGCGTCTCCGCTTGACCCGGCTCGGGCCTGGATCAATCGGCCTTAGTAGGCGTTGTACGAACAGGCCTCGGCCGAGTAGGCCTCGTCCCGGTCCTCGATGGGCACGTACCGGGCCAGGGGCCGGCCCACGTATATCTGGCGGGGCCGGTGAAGCTTCCAGTTGGGGTCGGCGGCCCCTTCCTTCCACTGGGCGATCCACCCGGGCAGGCGGCCGATGGCGAACATGACCGTGAACATGTTGGTCGGGATGCCCATGGCCCGCAGGACGATGCCGGCGTAGAAGTCGATGTTGGGGTAAAGGTTGTGATCGAGGAAATAGGGGTCCCGGGTGGCCGCTTCCTCGAGCCGCATGGCCACGTCCAGCAGGGGGTCGGACTGGACCTTGGGCAGGACCCGGTCGACGATCTTTTTCATGATCTTGGCCCGGGGGTCGTACGTCTTGTAGACCCGGTGGCCGAACCCCATCAGGCGGAATGGGTCGTTGCGGTCCTTGGCCCGTTTGATGAAAGGCTCGCAGTCCCCGCCGGTCGCCTGGATGTCCTCGAGCATTTCGATCACGGCCTGATTGGCCCCGCCGTGCAACGGCCCCCACAAGGCGGCGGTGCCGGCGGAAATGGCCGCGTACAAATTGACCCGCCCGCTGCCGACCAGGCGCACGGCCGCGGACGAGCAGTTCTGTTCGTGGTCGGCGTGGATGATCCAGAAGGCGTTGAGGGCGTCCACCAGGTCATCGTCGATGTGGTAGGGCCTGACCGGGCTGTCGAACATCATGTTCAGGAAGTTGGCGCAGTAGCTCAGGTCCTCCCGAGGATAGACGATCTTGTGGCCCCGGGATATCTTATAGGACATGGCGGCCATGGTCCGGACCTTGGACAGCAGCCGGGTCAGGGTGATGTTGACTTCCTCCGACTGGGACAGGCCTTCGAGGTCGGGATAGAAACTGCGCAACGCGGTGACCATGGACGAAAGGATGCCCATGGGATGGGAGTCCCGGGGGAAGTGCTGGAAGAAGGCGTGCATGTCCTCGTGGACCAGGGAGCTGTCGTTGAGCAGGACCCGGAAGCGGTTGAGTTCCTTTTGCCGGGGCAGCCGCCCGTTGATCAGCAGGTACGCGGTTTCGACAAAACTGGACTTCTCGACCAGCTCCTCGATGGGGATGCCCCGATAGCGCAGAATTCCCTGTTCGCCGTTGACAAAGGTGATGGCGCTGACGCAGCTTCCGGTGTTGACGAAACCGGGGTCCAGGGTGATCAGGCCGGTCTCCTTGCGCAGCCTGGCAATGTCGATGGCCCGCTCACCTTCCGTGCCCACGATGATCGGCAGTTCAATGGTCCGGTCTCCAAGCGTCAGAATGGCGACCTCTCCCTTTTGGATAGCCAAGGCAGAATCCTCCTCGTTCGATAATATGCATGCCCCGGAGGCACGACCGGTTCGGCCCGATCGTCCTTCTCCCCGCGGATCGTCGTCCATGTTGATCCTCGATGATCCGGCCTGACGGGTCGGTGGTCAGGCGAGCGGTTCGTTGCGGGTCCCGGCGGCGGGTGAGGACCGAACAATTTTATAGTATATCATAAATCCGGTTTCAACCCGGATTTTGCAGCGGGTTTCGTGGCGATGCCCCGAAACACATAGCGAAAAGCGAAGCTGGATCGGTTTTGGCCGCGAGCGTATCACGAGATACTTCGAGGTCAAAAAGCGGGTTGAAATCTCTCCGGATCGGCGGCGGGTCAGTCTTCTTCGTCCGTCGGCCCGGCGTAGATTTCGGGCCGGCGCAGGGGCAGGAACCAGCCCATCCGGCCCTCGCGGATGGTCTCGATCCGCTCGGCCTCGAGGTCGGCCACGACCAGGTCGTCCTCGTCCCCGGCCGCCTGGGCCAGGACCTCGCCCTTGGGGCCGAGGATCAGGGCCACGCCGGCAAAACTCAGGCCGCGGCCGTTGTCCCCGACCTGGTTGCAGGCGGCCAGAAAGACCGTGTTGTCGTAGGCCCGGGCCGGGAGGTACCGCAGCCAGCGTTCCAGTTTTTCCGGCGGGTCCTCCCTCGGGGAGGCGTGGGGGATGAGAACCACGTCGGCCCCGGCCAGGGCCTGGGCCTGGGTCATTTCCGGGAAATGACCCTCGTAGCAAAGCTGCAGACCGTAGCGGACCCCGTCCAGGTCCACCACGGAGAGCCGGTTGCCTTTTTCGAACCGGTTCGACTCCATGGGGCCGAGGTGGGTCTTGCGGTGCAGGCCGACCAGCCCTTGGGGGGAGACCAGGACCTGGGTCAGATACCGGGCGCCGTCCGGGCCGGCTTCCACCAGCCCGGCCAGAATGGACAGCCCATGTTCGGCGGCCGTTTCGGCCACGGCCCGGGTCAGGGGGCCGGGCACGGGTTCGGCCAGGTGGGCCATGGATTCGCGGACGGTGTACCCGGACAGGCAGGCCTCGGGTAAAACCAGGAGTTCGGCTCCCCGGACGGCGGCCCGGGCGGCCAAAGCCCGGGACCGTTCGAGGTTGCCCTGTTTGTCCCCCACCGGGCAGCGCATCATGGCCGCCGCGATTCTAAGGTCCCTCATCTGGATTCCTTGTACTCATCCCGAAATGGTTCCCCAGCCTTTCACCATTTCCGCCGCACGCCCGCCTCCGGCGGGATGACGAAACATAGTTTGTATAGGCCGATTTATCCCCCTCACCCCAACCCTCTCCCAGAGGGAGAAGGAGAAGAACACAGCCTTTAAGGTTCCCCGAGGTAAGGGCACCGCTGTGTCTGGTGACTTAGAGCAGCATGGCGATCCTAAATAAGGCCCCCTCTCCCTCTGGGAGAGGGTTGGGGCGAGGGTCTTCCGTCCTCTTCAGACTTCCATCTCCAAGACCCCATTTTCATGCTCCGCTTGTGCCCTACCCACCGGGAATGGGGATTCTCCGTCCCGCTCGCCCCCGAAACGGTTCAATCGACTTCTTCCTCCACCCCCCAGCCGCCGCCGCCCGGCGTTTCCATGCGGATGACCTGGCCGGCCTGAACGGAAAACGTGGCCTTGCCGCCCAGGTCCTTTTCCCCGGCATCGGTCAGCAGGCGGTTTCGTCCCGGCGTTCCCGGCCGGCCGCCGGCCAGTCCGTAGGGCCGGGTCAGTCGCCGGTCGGAGAGGATCGAGACCTCGGCCCGGGCCAGGGTCCGGATTTCCCGGACCAGCCCGTTTCCGCCCGGGTGTCTGCCGGCCCCGCCCGACCCGGGCCGCAGACCGTAGCGGACCACCTGGAAGGGGTAGGCATGCTCGAGGGCCTCGATTGGCGTGTTCATGGTGTTGGTCATGTGGGTGTGGACCCCGGACAGGCCCGGCCCGCCGGGGCCGCCCCCCATGCCTCCGCCCGTGGTTTCGTAATAGGCGAACCGCCGGCCGGTTTCCGGGTCCAGCCCGCCGATGGTCAGGTTGTTCATGGTCCCGGCCGATGCCGCCGGAATCCGGTCGGGCAGGGCCTGGGCCAAAGCGCCCAGGATCACGTCCACGATCCGCTGGGAGGTCTCGACGTTGCCGCCGGCCACGGCCGCCGGGAACCGGGCGTTAACCACCGATCCTTCCGGCGTGATCAGGGTGATGGGCCGCATGCAGCCGGCGTTGGTGGGCACGTCCTCCTCGATCAGGCAGCGGAAGACGTAGAAGACGGCCGACAAGGTGATGGCCCGCACCGCGTTGACCCCGCCCCGGACCTGGGGCGCGCTGCCGGTGAAGTCCACCACGGCCTCGTCGCCATGGATAATCACGGCCGCCCGGATCGGCACCGGTCCGGCCTCGACCCCGTCGTCGTCCAGGGCGTCCTCGAACTCGTACCGGCCGTCGGGAATCTCCCGGATGGCGGCCCTCATGATCCGCTCGGCATAGTCCATCAGTTCGGCCATGACCCGGACGACTTCCTCTGCCCCTCGTTCGGAGGCGATCGCGGTCAGGCGGCGCCGGCCCACTTCCAGGGCGGCCAGTTGCGCGGACAGGTCGCCCTCCCGTTCGTACGGCGTGCGGACGTTGGCCAGGACCAAGTCCCAGACCCCGTCCACCCGGCGTCCCCCGGAAAGAAGCCTGACCGGCGGGATGATCAGCCCCTCCTGGTACAGTTCGCAAGCCACGGGCATGGAACCGGGGGTCATGCCGCCCACGTCGGCGTGATGGGCCCGGTTGGCCGTGTAGAACAGGGGCCGGTTCGAATCCGGCCCGAAGACCGGGGCGACCATGGTCAGGTCGGGCAGGTGGGTCCCGCCGCGAAAGGGGTCGTTGAGCAGGGCCACGTCGCCGGGGTCGAGTTCCAGGCTTTCCAGAACGCCGGCCACGGACAGGGGCATCGAACCCAGGTGAACCGGGATGTGCAAGGCCTGGGCGACCAGGCGGCCCCGCCCGTCGAACACGGCGCAGGAATAGTCCCGCCGCTCCTTGATGTTGGGCGAGTACGCGGTCCGGCCCAGGGTGACGCCCATCTCCTCGGCCACTTCGGCCAGCAGGTTCTTGTACACTTCGAGGCGAATCGGGTCGGGCTTCATCAGGCCGTCCTCTTCGGCTGTATGACCAGGTTGAGCCAGGGGTCCACCTCGAGGCCGAAGTCCTCGGGCAGGCAGGTCGTGGACGAGTATTCCACGATCAGGGCCGGCCCGGCCAGATGGTGCCCGGGTTCGAGGCGGGAGCGGTCGACGAGGGGGGCTTCGACCCACCGCCCGTCCAGGCGCATGCTCCGCCGTCCGATGACCGCCGACTGGACCGGCGCGCCCGCGGGTTCGACCCGGGCCGGCTCGGGTTTGGGCCGGACCCCGGTTAGCCGCAGCCTCAGGTTGACGATCTCGGTCGGCCGATCCGGATTCATGGTTCCATATATGCGCTGGTGGTGTTCGTGAAAGGCCGCCGGGAACTCCCCGGTCAGGGGCACGGTGATTTCAAAGGACTGGCCCTGGTAGCGCATGTCCAGGAATCGTTCCGCGGCCAGGTCGGCCGGGTCGAATCCTTCTTGGGCCATGACCGCCCGTCCCTCGTCTTCCAGGGGCCGGAACGAGCGCTCCAAGACATCGAGGTCGGCCCGGGCCGATGGCAGGAGCACGGTCCGGGATCGATCGAGGATGACGTCGGACAGGAGCATGCCCATGGCCGAGAGCAGGCCGGGGTTGACCGGGGCCACGACTCGGGGCAGCCCCAGGGCGCGGGCCAGTTCGCAGGCGTGCAGCCCGCCGGCCCCGCCGAACGTCATCAGGACGAAGTCCCGGGGGTCGTAGCCCCGTTCGACGCTGATGACCCGGACGGCCTTGGCCATATGGGCGTTGACCACGTGAATGACGCCTTCGGCGGTTCGTTCCATGGACAGGCCGGCCCGATCGGCCAGTTCGGCCAGGGGTTGCCGGACCCGTTCCGGCAGGAGACGCATGTTTCCGCCCAGAAACCGGTCCGGGTTCAGCCGCCCCAGAAATAGGTTGGCGTCGGTCACGGTCAGCCCTGTGCCCCGACCGTAACAGGCCGGCCCCGGGTCCGCCCCGGCGCTTTCCGGGCCCACGACCAAAGCCCCGCCCGCATCGACCCGGGCCAGGGAGCCGCCGCCCGCGCCCACGGTATGGATGCGGATCATGGGCGCCTTGATCGGGCAGCCGGCTATCACGGATTCCGTAGTCAACTGGACGTCGCCGTCGTAAAGGGAGACGTCGGTCGATGTGCCGCCCATGTCAAAGGTGATGACCCGGGACAGACCCATGGTCCGGGCCAGGGCCGCCGCCCCGCAAACCCCTCCGGCCGGGCCGGACAGCATCGTGCTCACGGGATGCTCCCGGGCCGCGGCCGCCGAGATCGAACCGCCGTTGGACTGCATGATCCGCAGCCGGGCCGGGCCGACGCGGTCCTCCAGGGCCGCCAGATACCGGGCCATGAGGGGGGCGACAAAGGCGTTGACCACCGTGGTCGAAGTTCGCTCGTATTCCCGAAACTCGTTGAGTACCCGGTGGGAGACCGAAACCGGAAGGCCCAGCCGGCCGGCCTGTTCCCCCACCCGTTGCTCATGGACCGGATTGGCGTAGGCGTGGAGCAGACAGACGGCCAGGGACTCCGCGCCCGAGGCCCGGACCGCCTCGATCACCGCCTCCACATCATCATCATCGAGCGGCGCCTCGACCCGGCCGTCCCGCAGGACCCGCTCCCTCAGCCCGAAACGCCGTTCCGAGGGAACCAGGGGGGGCAGGCGGCGGCCGGCCAGGGCGTACAACTCGGGCCGGGTCTGGCGGCCGATTTCGAGGACGTCCTCGAACCCGGCCGTGGTCAGAAGCGCCGTCCGGGCCCCGGTCCGGGTCAGCACCGCGTTTGTGGCCACGGTCGATCCATGGACCACATGCGGCTTCGGTTCATCGGCGCCGGCCAGGGCGGCCAAGCCGTCCAGCACGGCCCGGGCCGGGTCGTCCGGGGTCGAAGGCAGTTTATGCACTCCCACCCGCCCGGCTTCGTCCATCATGACCAGGTCGGTGAAGGTGCCCCCGGTATCCACGCCGACCAGTATCATGCCGCGTCCGCCTCTGGAGGAGTGAGGGTCTTTTCCGATCGTTCCCAAGCTCCGGCTTGGGAACGCATAAAGACCTTGAAGCTCTGCTTCAACACCTTATGTCTTAAGGAACGACCATGGCAAAATGCAACGCCGTGGCGGAAAAACATGTAAGCTGGAGCTTCCAGGACCGGGTCCCCAAGCTGGAGCTTGGGAACCAGCAATCCTGTTGCCCCGCCCCTCACAGCCCATCAAGCCATTCCTTGACCACCGGCCGGACCTCGGGACCGACCACCACGCCCATATGCGAAACGCCCTCTAGCAGCTCGACCCGGGCTTGCGTGTATTTCGTAATCTCGGACTCGAACCGGTCCGCCAGAAATGCATCGTCATGGGTCCCGACCACGACCAGCAGCGGTTTTTTGACCGCGGCCAGGTCCTTCTTGTAGTCGTCCGGCGCAAAGGCCGTATTGAGCCGGTAGGTGTAGCTCAGGGTTTCGGTGCCGTCCCGGACCGCTTCCGGCATGTTGAAGCCGATGACCGGCAGATCGTTCAAGGACCGGATTCCGATGTTGTTCAGCATGGACAGACCGATCAGACGGCCGATGTTCGGCTGGGCCCACCCGCCGGAATTGGGTCGCATCGTCGGCGAGTTGTAATGAAGATAGGGCGACAGCAGCAAAAAGGCGTCGGCCAGGCCTCCGTACCGGCTCCCGGCAAACCGCAGGGCCAGTCCCCCTCCCGACGAATGCCCGCCCACGATCAGCCGGGCCCCGGGCTGGTCTTTCCGGATCACGTCGATGAAATCGGCCAGGTCGTCTTCATACTGCCCGATGTAATCCACGTCCCCCCGCCTCTCGGGCCGGGTCCCGTGTCCCCGCAGGTCCGGTGTGTAGACCCGGGCCAGATTGTTCGTACGGATGTAATCGGCCAAAGGCAGGAGATACCGGCTGTGCCAGCCCGATCCGTGCAGCAGAACGAGGGCCTTGTCCGAATCCGCCGGGTAGTACCGATAGGCCAGCCGGGCCCCGTCCCGGGCCTGATACGTCCGGAGTTCGGGCGAGTTGGCGTAGTCGATATGCAGTTCGCTGAAGTCGAGGCCTTTCTGGTCGGGCTCCGGCTTACCGGGTCTCCCGACCAGGATCGAGACAAGGGCGATACCGAAGTAAATGACCACGGAAATCGCGACAAATATGAAGGCCTTGTAAATTATGCCGAACATGGATGCTTCCTCCCGGCCGCCCGATTACGGGAAAAGGGGGCCATGTTTTCGAGTGGGCATGATCACGTTTTTTAATCACTCCAATTGTTCAGGGAGCGGGAGCCCCGACCGATGCGCTTTTAGTCAAACTTGCGGAAAACAGTACATTTTTCCATTTCTCAATCATAGTAATCCATGGAATCCCCTGCTGTCAAACGGATATCCCCGGGCCAAAAGCGACGATTGCGTGACATGATGCTCCACCCCTGGCTATGGACGGCCTCGACCATCATCGATCGGCCCGATGGGAACCTCAACATTGCTATTGAATTGACAAATTCTTTATGGCACGATTCACCGTCCATCGTTGATTGGTGGCACGGAGGCCTTCGATGCGTCGAGTCGGCTGGATTGGTCTGTTTCCATGGATTGCCGCGGCCTGTCTTTTTCCCCTCGAAATCATGGCCGCCCCCGAGCGCCGGGTGGCTCTGGTCATCGGCAACGGGGCGTACAAGACCGCGCCGTTGAAAAATCCGGTCAACGACGCCCGGGACATAGCCACCGCCCTCAAGGAACTCGGCTTCGAGGTCATCCACAAGGAGAACGCCGACAAGCGGGCCATGATCGAGGCCATCGATCTCTTTTATGCCCGGCTGGTCAAGGCCGACGTGGGCCTGTTCTTCTTCTCCGGGCACGGGATGCAGGTCAAGGGCCGGAACTTTCTGATTCCCGTGGACGCCCGGGTCCAGACCGAGACCGACGTGGAGTTCGAATCCGTGGACGCGGGCCGGGTCCTGGGCAAGATGGAGTCCGCCCAGGCCGAAGTCAACATCGTCATCCTGGACGCCTGCCGCAACAATCCGTTCGCCAGAAGCTTCCGCTCCACCGCCTCCGGTCTGGCTCGCATGGATGCGCCGGCCGGTTCGTTCCTGGCCTTCTCCACGGCGCCGGGATCGGTGGCCTCGGATGGCGAGGGCCGCAACGGGTTGTTCACCGAACACCTGCTCCGCTATATCAAAACTCCGGGTTTGAAAATCGAAGACGTCATGAAACGGGTCCGGGTCGGCGTTTCCCGGGCCACGGACAAAAAACAGATGCCCTGGGACTCATCCTCCCTGATGGGCGACTTTTATTTCGCCTCGACCGGCCCGGCCGGGGCCGCCTCTTCGACTGTGGCCACCGCTCCTCCGATCCTGCCGCCCAAGCCGGGCAAGGGTCAGGATTCCGGCGCCGGCATCGAAAAGAGCCGGCAGGCCGAAGCCCAATGGGCGGGCTGGCAGTCACGGATGGAAACCGAGTTCGTAAAGATTCAGGATTTCGACCGGAGCCCGAAGCTGAAGCCGGAGGAAAAGGCGGCGGCCTGGGCCTCGTTCATCGAGGCTTTCTGGGAAAACAATCCTTTCAGCACCACCGATGACGACCTGCTGTCCAAGGCCCGGGCAAGGTGGGACTACTGGAAAAACAATAAAGATGCCGGCCAGACGGCCATGGCCGCTCCGCCTTCCGGAGGCGAGCCGACTCATAGGAATTCCATCGGCATGAACTTCGTGTTGATTCCCGCCGGCTCGTTCTTGATGGGCAGCCCGCCGGACGAACCGGACCGGAAAGATGATGAGACCCGGCACCCGGTGACGATTTCCCGGTCCTTTTACCTTCAGGCCACGGAGGTGACCCAGGGCCAGTGGCAGGCGGTCATGGGCAATAATCCTTCTCAAAACAGCACGTGCGGAAACGACTGCCCGGTGGAAAACATCTCCTGGGACGATGCCCGGGATTTCATCGCCCGTCTGAACGCCAAGGAAGGTACGAACGCATATCGCCTGCCCACCGAGGCGGAGTGGGAGTATGCCTGCCGGGCGGGTTCGAAAACGGCTTTTTCCTGGGGCGGGCAGGCGGACTGTTCCAAGGCCAATTACGGCCTTGGATACAGCGGCGAGTGCAAGGGAACCAACCCGGGCCATACGATGAAGGTCGGCCTCTTTCCGCCGAACGCCTGGGGTCTGTATGACATGCACGGCAACGTCTGGGAGTGGTGCGCGGACTGGTACGGGGCCTACCCATCGAGCCCCGCGACCGACCCGACCGGTCCGGCAATGGGCTCCTTCCGGGTCTTCCGCGGCGGCGGCTGGGGCCGCGACGCCGCCTACTGCCGGGCCGCGCTTCGAGGCCGCCGCGGCCCGATCGTCCGCAACGTCGGCCTGGGCCTCCGCCTGGCCCGGACGCCATAGCCCGGTTTTTCGGACGAATCCCCTTCAACCCTACGCCAGGGCTTGAAAAAGTGCTTGACACCGCCGGGCGGGCCCGGCTATATTTTCAGGTGTTGAAAGTCTTGAAACCGCGAGGAAGGATGTATGCTGCCCATCGTATTTGAATGGCATTGGGACGCGGGCCGGATGGTATTCATGGGCCTGCTTTATTTCGCCCTGGGAATTATCAGCCTGGGCCTGCTGGTGGCCTTCCTGAAAACCCTGCTCGATATCTATACCGGCGCTCCCACCGAGGAGCATCACTAGCCTTCATTCGATCCTTTGGAAATTAAAAACCCCCGCCGGTCCGGCCGACGGGGGTTTTTTAATTGGACCGCGGGGGCCTCGACGGCCCCCGGTGTCGTCAGGAGTTGAGTTCCTTTTCGTGGGGAAACACGGGCAGGTACCGGTAGGCCATGCCGATGATCAGTCCGCCGTAACCGATGACGGCCAGGGCGATGGACGTTTCCGGCCAGGTGGGCATGTAGCTCAGGAACTTTTCGAAGGGCAGGACCGGAATGCCCAGGGTGACCACGGTCACCACGAACCGGTTCATGACGATGCCGGCGCAGTTGAGCACGCAGGCGAACATCAGGGCCGGCGTGCTTTCCCGCACGGCTTTTATGTTCAGCAGAATGGCCGGGACCACGCCCAGGAAGCCCACCTCGAGGAACAGGGTCCAGGCCCCGTACGGTCCGTCGCGGTAGAAATCGGTCACTCTGAATCCGGAATCGGCCGCCACGCCGCTGACCCAGAACCAGGTGTCGATGATTTTGAGGATGACGTAAAGGGCCAGGAGCCGGCCGGCGATCTTGGCCAGCAGTTCCTTGGCCTCCGGCCGGACCAGTTTCTTGCGCCCGACCTTTTCCAGCAGGGTGGCGATCATCAGGGTCAGGCAGGGACCCGAGGCCATGGCCGAGAGGATGAACAGGAAGAAGGTCGTCGGCCAGATGGCGAACATGTACCGGGCCGCGAAGGGCCGGGCGTACATAACGCCGTACATGCCGCCCAGGGAGCCTTGATGGAAAAAGGACAGGAAGGCGCCCGTGGCCGCGAAGACGAACATGATCTCATGCAGGTTGTGGGCGAAGAAGTGGAACTCGGGCACCTTGTTGAGCTGCCGGTTTTCCAAAATGTTGGGCAGAAACTCGATGGTCAGGACCATGAGGTAGCAGGTGATGCAGAAGGACACCTCGGTCAGCATCGAGTGGACGTTGGCGTGCCAGAAGATGAACCATCCCCGGAGCGGCTGCCCGATGTCGATCCCCAGCATGCCCACCGCGCCCGAGTAGCAGATGAAGCCGATGATCACGGCCAGGTTGATGATGGATTTGAGTTCCTTGCGGCCCACGACATAGGTCAGAAAGCCTGTGAAAAAGGCCCCCGCCCCCAGCGCGATGACCGAGAGGTCGAAGACGATCCACACGCCGAAGGCGTAGTAGTCGTTCATGCCGGTCTGGTTGAGGCCCACGATGAGACAGATGGCGGCTCCCAGCCCGCCCAAGCCCAGCAAGGCCAGCCAGGGCAGCATCCAGAGCCAGAAGGTCGCCGTCGAGGTCCTCTGAAGTCCTTCCGGGATCAGTTCCCGTTCCATATGCCCACCTCGTTAATAACCCGTGCCCTTGGGCACTTCGAGATAGTTGTCCGCCTTGGTCCGAACCCATTTCTCCCGGGACAGATAGTAGACCTTGGGTTCGGTCTTCAGTCTCTCGAGGAGTCTGAATGCGTCGGCGCTTCGTTCCTTGAGCAGTTGGTGCACCCGATGCCCGGGATTGTTCAGGTCGCCGAAGGTGATGGCCCCGGCCGGGCAGGCCTGGGTGCAGGAGGTCTGGTAGTACTCCTCCGGAATCTCATGCTTGCCTTCGGCGTACGACCGTTCCTTGGCCGCCATGAGCCGGTGGTGGCAGAAGGTGCACTTTTCCACTACGCCCCGCATGCGGGGGGCCACGTCGGGATTGATGGCCGGCGTCATCTGCTGGACGTGGTTTTTGTACAGCGGCCACGGGTCGTACCAGTTGAAGTACCGGGCGTGGTAGGGGCAGGCCGCCACGCAGTACCGGCAGCCGATGCAGCGCGTGGTGATCTGGCTGACGATGCCCCCGACTTCGTCCTTGGTCGTGGCCGTGGGCGGGCAGACCGAGACGCAGGGCGGATGGTGGGCGTCGCAGTGCATGCACGGCCGGGGGATGTAGGAGACCTTGGTGTTGGGGTAAGGCGCTCCGTTTTCGATGCGATAGACCCGAAGCCAGGTGATGGATCGGACCTTGTCGCTTTCATCCTCCAGGACGTAGATGTTGTTTTCGGTCATGCAGGCCACTGAACAAGTCCCGCAACCGGTGCACTTGTCCAGGTCGATGACCATGCCGTATTTGATGCCTGATGCATGGGGTTGCGAACTCATCGGCTACCTCACACCTTGGTCAAGTTGGCCCGGGTGGCCCACCAGAGCGCCTGTCCGGACAGCGGATCGGTCCAACCTTCGACGATCTCCATCGGATTGACCCCTTTGCCTCTCAGATAATGGCCGTAACCGATGTGGCCCAGCCCGATCGGGGCGAAGACCGTGTCCGGCCGGGCCCCGTCATACAAGTAAACACGGACCATGAGCCGGCCCTTGCGGGTGGCCAGCCAGGCCCGTTCGCCGTTTTTCAGATGCCTGGCCGCGGCGGTCTGCGGATTGATCTCCACGACCAGGTCGTTTTCCTTCAAAGTCAGGTCTTCGAGCAGTTTGGTCAGGTACGGGGCGTTGCCCGCCGGGCTGGTGACCAGCTTGAACTGCTCGACCGGCACCAGCAGAAGCGGGAAGGCCTTTTCGTCGGCCTCGGGCACGCCCGGCTCGTAATGCGGCATGAAGATCATTTCCGGTCCGCCTTCGACTCCCAGCGCGGACGCGGCCCCCCGGCCCTTCTTCTTCAGCCAGGTGGAATAGGCGTCCTTCAGGGTCTGGCTGACGAACTCGAACCTGGACGAAGGCGTCTGGAAGGCCCCTTCGTACCCGCCGAACTCGAAGGCCGGATCGTACCAGAACACGCCCCTGGACAGGGCCTTGAGGAAGGCGCCTTCGTCGCCAAAGGTCCTGCCCTTGGCCGAAGCGCCGAAGCCTGAAGCCGGGCCTTCGGGTCCGGCCACCAGGCCCCGCCCCGAAGCGAACAGGCCGGCGGCCGTCCTGGCGATCATCTCCTTGTGGTTCTTGAAAGGCATGGCCGCCTGCACCGGGCCGCCCACGGCCTTGGCCAGCCCGATGTAAATGTCGCCGATGGGCCGGGCATCCACCGAAGGCTTGTCAAAGACCGGACCCGCGCTGCCGAAAAGCGGATAAGGCAGGGTCGGCGGATTAATCACGTCGACCGGGCCGTCGAAGTTCGAGGTTTCCGGCAGGACCAGGTCGGCCTGAATGCTGGTGTCGTCGGCCTGACCGGACAGGGTGACCACCAGGGGGATTTTGTCCAGGGCCGCCCGGAACTCGCCCGGGTCCACGCCCAGGAAGGCCGGGTTGGCCTGGTCGATGATCAGCACGTTGACCGGGTAGTACCGGCCCTCGTTGATGGACTGGACCAGGTTCCGGACCAGCCCGCCGGAAACCGGATGCCGGTCCGTACCGGCCAAGTCCAGGCGGGTGAAGGCCAGTTGGGTCTTGGCCTGGTCGTCGAGTTCGAGGTCCGGCCAGGGGGCCAGGGGCAGGTCCTTGCGCAGGATGACCCCGCCCGGCTTGTTGATGTTGCCGACCAGGGCGTTGAGGCTCTGCACAGCCATCATTTCATAGACCGAGGTCGGCACCCCGCCCTTGCCCTTGCCGGCCAGGGCCAGCGGGGCCTTGGACTTGGCAAAGGCCAAGGCCAGTTCTTCGATGACCTCTCCGGGCACGCCGGTCATGCGTGCCGCGTCCCGCGGGCCGTACTCCTTGAGAACCATGTCCTTGAAGGCCTCGAAGCCCTCGGTCATGGCGCCGACGAAGCGCTGGTCGTACAGGTTCTTGCGGATGATGACGTTGGCCATTCCCAGGGCCAGGGCCGCTTCGGCGCCCGGCGCAATGGCCACCCACCGGTCGGCCTTGGAGGCGGTCAGGGAGGCCCGGGGTTCGATCTGGACCAGCCGGGTCTTGCCCGAGGCCCTCCAGCCGCTATAGGCCTGGATGGAGCGGACCGGCGAGCCCCAGCCTTCGATGATCTGGCAGCCGAAGCTGAGGACCAGGGCCGCGTTTTCGAGGTCGTAGCCCACGGCGCCGGGGCGGCCGAACTGGGCCATTTCCGCGATCTCGGCCGATGCGGCCTGAGAGGGCATTTCGGTCAGGTTGGGCGAACCGTACGCGGTCATGAAGCGCTGGGCCAGGTTCTTGGCCAGGCTGTTCCGGCGGCCGCTGACCATGACCACGGTGTGGGCCTGGCCCTGGCCGCGCAGTTCGGCCAGCCGGCCGCCCACCGCCTTGAGAGCCTCGTCCCAGGATACCTTGGCGTACGCGCCCGAGCCCCGGGACCCGATCCGTTTGAGCGGACTCTGGAACCGGGACAGGCTGTACTGGTACTGCGGACCGGCCGCGCCCACGGGGCAGACGCCGCCCTGGTTGACCGGCGCCGATTCCAGACCCTCGACCTTGACCGAGGCGCTGGCATCCACCGTCCGGACCTTGATCCCGCAGCCGCCGGGGCAGAGATTGCAGACCGTGTGGGCGTATGTAATCTCGGGAAAGCGGGTCAGCTTGGGCACCCAGGGCCAGTTCTGGGTCCAGATGGCGGAGTCGTCTATGAGTTTCCAGGGGAGCGGCGTCAGATGGATTCCGGCCACGGCCCCCACGGCGAATTTGATAAAATTTCTTCGGTCCAGCTTCATCTTCGCACCCTCTTTTCGGCCCGGTTACTTGTGACAGACAAAGCAGGCGTTGTTTTCGGGCTTTTGCCGCCGGGTGTGGCAATCCGCGCAGTCGGTCATCTTCATCTTCATGTACACGTCCCGCGAATACCGGGTGATCCGGTTTTCATAGTAGGGACGCGGGGCCGCGCTCTTGCCGTGATCGCCGTGGCATTCCTCGCAGCCGATCTTGCCCATCTTGACGTGGGCGATGTGGGAGAAATAGACGCAGTCGGGCTGCTTCGAGTAGATCAGCCACTCGGCTTCTTTTTTCACTTCGCCGTCCTTGGTGACGAACTCGTTCAAAAAGGCCGTCTCCGCCTCGCTGTCCTCGTTCTGCCGGTCTTCCCAGGTGTGGCACTCCAGGCAGGCCCGCACCGGCGGCGCCCCGGAAAAACGGCCCATATCGTCGAACTTGTGGCATTCCTCGCAGGTCAGCCCCGCGGCTTCGACGTGGGCCACGTGGTTGAAAGGAAAGGGCTGCGTCTTCTTGGCATAGAGCAACGGCTGCCAGATGATCCAGCCCGCCGCCACCGCCAGAATCAGGCCGGCGAAAAAGGAAAGCCAGCCCCCGCCGCCTTTGGCGGGTTCGTGCTCCTCATGAACCGGGCCCGCACCAGCCGCTTGCGCCTCATCGTGATGGGTCATATTCCTGCCCCTAAACTGTGGTATTCACGCGGTCTGTTTGTGACAAAATTCTTATTGTCGGTGAATTTTCTACCGAAACCTAGCCCTTATTGTCAAGAAAAAAACCGGGGTGGGGCGGGCCATCGCCCCCAAGGCCGCTTCGGTGCGGCCTTTCGCGGCCCAAGGTCCGGGCGCCGCCTCCGGTTCAGGGACCGGAGGGGTCCATGGGGAATTCGGCCCGATTCAGGCCGAAGGGCCGCCCCGGGACTCCTCGTTGCCGGACTTGGCCTGGGCCGGAGTCTCTTTTTTACCCTCCGGCGTCACGTCGATTTCACGGGCCTCCTGGGTGGCCTTTTTAAAGTTGCCGATTCCCTTACCCAGGCCCGCGCCGATTTCAGGCAGCTTGCCCGCTCCGAAAATGATCAGGATAATCGCCAGAATGATCAACAGTTCCCATATGCCAAGACCGAACATGGTCCCCATACCTCCTTGCTCACCGCCAGTGGCCGGGAGTGGCTCATGATAACAAGCATGGCCGGCCGAGTCAATGGAAAGCTTGAGCCCGGCCGGTTTATCTTTCCATTTTTACAGTGAAATTCCCGGCCGATCCGGACCGGACTCCCTTGCTTTCCCCCGCGTTTCCCATTACAATAAATCCCAGTTGGCCAAGGAGTCGAAGATATTGACCGCCCCAGACCCGCCGCCCGCCTGTTTCGGCATCCTCGATGACGTCTTCCCCCCGGGGCCGGACGACCTGCGTTCCGTTCGTCCTTCCTGCACCGAATGCCCCCGGGTCAAGGCCTGCCTCAAGGCGGCCTCGGAAAGCCCGGCCGGCTTCGAGATGCGGGCCCGGCGCCTGGAAGCGGCCGGGGCCTCGGATACCGGCGGCCTGCGCGGCTTTCTGCTCCGCTGGTCGGAACTCAAGCAGGCCCGCCAGCGGGCAGGCCGCAAGACCCGGCCCCGCGGCTGACTGCCGGGGCTTGCGCGACGGACGAGTCGATGTTAATTTTTGATTCAAACACCCCTTTCCCTATTGCTTAAGGAGGGAACGATGCAACAAGCCTACGCACCCGGTCACGACATGGCGGTCTCCCTGGAAGCCGCCTTTTTCCGCCGGGTTTATAACTGGATGGTCGCCGGCCTGGCCCTGACCGGGGTCATGGCCTGGTTCGTGGCTTCGAGCCAGAGCCTGAACCAACTGATCCTGGGCAACCCCATCGTCTTCTACCTGCTCATCGGCGCGGAACTGGTCATGGTCTTCACCCTGGCCAGCCGGGTCCACAAGATGAAGGCCTCGACCGCCTCGACCCTGTTCATCATTTACTCCCTGCTCAACGGCGCGACCTTGTCCTTCATCTTCCTGGCCTACACCCAGAGCACCATCTACACGGCCTTTTTCGTAACCGCGGGCACCTTCGCCGCCATGAGCGTCTACGGGTACGCGACCAAACGCTCGCTGGCCTCCCTGGGCGGCTTCCTGTTCATGGGCCTGATCGGCATCATCATCGCCTCGGTGGTCAACATGTTCCTCAACAGCCAGACCATCTACTGGGTCGTGACCTATGCCGGCGTGCTCATCTTCGTCGGCCTGACCGCCTACGACACCCAGCGCCTCAAGGAGATGGCTCGCGGCGGCTTCGAGGGCGAGGAGATGGAAACCAAGGCCGCGGTCATGGGCGCCCTGGCCCTGTATCTGGACTTCATCAACCTCTTCCTGATGCTGCTGCGCATCTTCGGCGGCAGCCGGGACTAATTCGAACCGTGTCCGCCGGGACGGACTCCCCGGGGTCCGCTCCCGGCCCGCGCCGACCCCTGAACGAGGCACCATGAAAAAAGTACTGGCCACCATCATGGCCGGAGGCAAGGGCGAACGCCTGATGCCCCTGACCAAGCACCGCTCCAAACCGGCCATCCCCTTTGGCGGCATCTACCTGCTCATCGACCTGACCCTGTCCAACTGCATCAACTCCGAAGTCTACAAGATCATCGTCCTGCCCCAGTACAAGGCCCAGACCCTGATCCAGCACATCGAACACGGCTGGAACATCTTCAGTTCCGACCTGGGCCACTACCTCAAGATCGCCCCGCCCCAGATGATGCTCGGCGAAAAATGGTACCAGGGCACGGCCGACTCGATCCGCCAGAACGTCCAGCTTATCGAACAGGAGTCCCCGGACCACATGCTCATCCTCTCCGGCGACCACGTCTACAAGATGGACTACAGCCAGCTCAAGGCCTACCACGAGGCCAAAAAGGCGGACGTGACCATTGCCGTCATCGAGCTGGGCAAGGACGTGGCCGGACAGTACGGGGTCCTCGAGGTGGACAAGCGCTTCCGGGTCAAGGGCTTCCAGGAAAAGCCCAAGGCCCCCAAGACCATTCCCGGGGACACCACCCGGGTCCTGGCCTCCATGGGCATCTACATATTCAAGACCGAGGTCCTGATGGACCTGCTCGACCGGGACGACAGCCCGGACTTCGGCAAGGACATCCTGCCCCGCATCCTCAAGAGCCACAAGGTCATTGCCTACCCCTACCGCCAGGAGAACCGCATCCGGGACCTGCTCTTTTACACCGACGAGTCCGGCGAACGCCGGGACAAGATGGTGGACAACGTGCGCGACTCCGGGTACTGGCGGGACGTGGGCACCCTGGACTCGTACTGGAACGCCAACATGGACCTGTGCGGCGTGGACCCGTTCTTCAACCTCTACGGCCGCTACTGGCCCGTCCGGACCTATCAGCGCCAGTTTCCACCGGCCAAGACCGTCTTCGCCCAGGAAAAGGGCAAGGAGGTCCGCGCCGGCCGGGCCCTGGACTCGATCGTGGCCCACGGCTCGATCATCAGCGGCGGCCTGGTCCGCAACAGCGTCCTGTCCTACAACGTCTACGTCCATTCCTGGGCCTCGATCGACGAATCGGTCATCATGGATGGCGTGGTCGTAGGCCGCAATGCCAAGATCAAAAAGGCCATCATCGCCGAAGGGGTCCGCATCCCGGCCGGCACGGAGATCGGGTACGACCCCAAGATCGACCGCCAGCGCTTCCGGGTCACCTCCCGGGGCATCACCGTGGTCACCCAGGAGGACATGGCGGGGTAGGGATGGGAACGGTCGGTATTACCTTGGCCACATGGTGAGCTCATCCGTTTGAGATTCGGAACCTGCGAGGGGTTTCCTTTTCTCTTCCGGTCTCCAAACAGCACCGCCTTTGCGAGGAGCCTTCAGGCGACGAAATACCGTTGAAGGCTCACAAGCCTCGTGCCACCAGGCAGGCGCCCGAGCGCCTACGAGATTATTTCCTCATACAGGTCACGCCATTCCGGATTCATCCTCTCGACCAACGCCAGCTTTTTCTTCCGCGACCCGCCCTTGATCTGATTTTCCCGATTGATGGCCTCTTCGATATCCCGGAACACCTCGAAATAGACCAGCTTGTTCACTTTGTACCTCGCCGTGAATCCCTCCCCCATTCCGTTACGATGCTCGAACACGCGACGCACCAAGTCGTTCGTCACGCCGGTATATAGCACTCGATTGACCCGGTTGGTCATGATGTAAACATAGGAATGCTTTTCTGTTCCTGCCATTCTTGGATTTGTCCGGTTCTGATATGATTGACTTGCCTCAGGCGGTTTGCTTCTTCGCCTTCTGTTAGACCGGAGAGCAGACCTATTTAGTTCGTCCTCAAGCTCCCGAACGGGAACGTGGAAGAAACCGCCATGGTTCACCAGATTGCTTCGTCGCTACACTCCTCGCAAAGACGGTGCATTTTGGTTACCGCGATAAAAAAAACCACCCGAATAGGCCAATGCTTCGACCGACAAATCCGGCTAGCCACCAAGGCAACGCTGATCGTAACGATCCACGGTTCAATCTTCCCTCGTCCCCTACCCCACCCGTCTTTGCGAGGAGCGCAGCGACGAAGCAATCCGCCAGAGACGGACAAGCCTGTCGAAGCCGGATAAGGTCCATGCGCCAACGGGAATAAGCCGCCAGAAAAGGCCTCCCGCTCTACCCTTCCCGGCCTCGCACAAATCCACCGTCATTGCGAGGAGCCGAGGGCGACGAAGCAATCTGTTGGAGCCGGACAAGTCTGATGAACCCAATACCTGACCCAGGAGTAAAACCCGTTTAACGATCCAATTAGCTTCTGTCAACCCGAAGGACGAGTGATCGGAACAACGGCGGTGGTAAATCCATACAAATACAAAATGTCCGAGGCCATACCCCCGGCCGCCGAAACACACGGCCTCACTCGAGGGCCCGCCTCTCACACTCCCGCCTTTTCCATCATGGTTTCGATTTGGTGCACCTTGTGCGCCAATCCCAACTGCTGAAATATGCCCCGGGAGGCCTTGAAGCTTTCCACGGCCCGGTCTCTCTGGCCCAGCCTGGCATAGGCGGCACCCATGTTGGCAAGGACGTTGCCCTCGCCACCCATGTCCCCGATACGACGGTGGATATCCAGGGCTTGACCACACAGTTCAATGGCTTTCTCAGATTCGTCGAGCGCCAAGTAGGCCGCACCCATGTTGCCAAGGTCCGCAGCCTCACCCCGGATGTCGCCGATCCGTCGGGCAATCTCAAGGGCCTGTTTGTACAGGTCGATAGCCTTGTGGTATTCCTCCAGTTCCATATAAGACGCCCCCATGTTGCCCAAGGCGTTGCCCTCGCCCCGCACATCGCCGATCCGTCGGGCGATCTTCAGCGCTTGCTCGTAATATTCGATAGCCTCACAATATTTGTCCAGAGCCGCCCACGCCAGACCCAGGTTGTTTAGAACGGCTCCTTCGAAGCGTTCATCTCCAAGGTGATGAACAATCTTATGCGCTTCCTTATAGAGTTCAATAGCCTTCCGGTACTCACCTAATCTATGATTGGCCATACCCAGATTGTTGCATACCCAGGCCAGATTCTCTTCTTCCAATTCCCGGCAGGACCGGTGCAACGGTTCCAGCCATGCTACCAGTTCCCGCGACAAACCCAGCTGATCGATATAAATCAGGTCCGAGTCCTTCAGATACTGGAAGGCTTCCTCGTATTCCCCAGCTTCGATAGACCTCTTAAATGGTCTCTCCAACCGTTCCAGAAAACGGGGCATGAGTTCCTCGGCACGCCCAAGTTGAATGGTCTGGATCATGGCCTGGCGGTAGCCGTCCTTTTCAGAAATGATTTGCCCGGGGTCGTGGTCAATGGCCCGGACCAGGTCCAGGAAATACTGACAGTGGTTGAGACGAAAAGCGTCCCTCCGCTCCGGATAGGCTTCCAGACTGGATTCGGCCGTCTGTCTGAGCAGAGGGTGCGTGTTGTACCTTTTCGATGCCGGATCGAACTCCAGGAGAGACCTTCGGTGAAGCCGGCCCACCAGGGGATCGGCCTCGGCCGGGTCCAGACCGGCCGCATGGGCCAGGGGCCGGGCCTCGAATCCGGCTGAAGAACAGACGCCCGTGGCCAGGAACAAGGCCGCCACCTGTTTGCCGTCCTTCTTGTCTTCCTCAAGCTGGTCCAGGCTCAGGGCCAGGGAGGCGGCCACGTCATAGTCCGGGTCGCTCTCGATCCTGAGCCGGTCGATCTTTTGTCCCACCTGTCCGATGTATTCGGGAAAACTCAGATGGGGTACCTCATCCAAGTGCCGGGCCGCGATCTCCAGGGCCAGAGGCATGCCGCCCAGAAGTTCCAGCATGCGAACCGCGCCGGCCCGGTCAGCCTGGACCCGTTCCGGGCCGATAATTTCGGCCAGGAGCTTCAATCCGTCTTCTTCGGGCAGGCCGGACAGATTGTGGATCGCGTTTCGGTGCAGCCGGCCGAAGGCCTCCCGGTTCCGGGTCGTGACCAGAACCCGGCAGGCCGGCTGGATGATCTGGTC
>JAHJTB010000150.1 GCA_018830135.1 Pseudomonadota bacterium
GCGTCGAACTTTTTTTCCTGACCGGCGTTCCGGCTTGCCTTCGAGTCCGCGGCCCCGGCCGCACCTGCCGCCGGAAGGTTGGCCAGGATAAGAATGGAAGCAATCAAGGCGACGGCCCATGCATTGGTCCTGGTTTTCAATGGTGGCTCCTGTTCAAGTCATGATGATTTTTTTTAGCCGGATATCGGGGTTGTCCCGTCGAGGCGCCCGCAAGGCGCATCGTCAGGTCATAACGGGTCTGCTTGCCGGTGATCCGAGAAGATTCACTCAGTAAACCGTCCGGCCGAAAGATCGGGCCGGTCCCCGGTAGGTTCGTGCGGGATGGAGAATGGATCATTTTCGAGTCAGCCTTAGCACAATCATCCGGATAATGGAAGCCGGATGTTATCAGCGGACTGAAAACCAGGCAAAACCAACGGTTTGAAAGTAGGCCAGTTAGGAGGTTAGTCGTACTTGGGCCACAGCAGCTACTGCCGATCTTTGCGTTGAGCTGAATTTTAGCGGGGTAGAAAAACTGAATTCCTTCTATAGAAGCCTCCATCGTTGGGGTATATGAACCAATGCATGAGCCTGTCGTTGGCTGGGATCGAACTGACAGTTATATCTTCGATAATTATCCGGTGCCCCATGGACCCATGCCATTGCTGGACAATTCTGCCTTGGTTGTAACACCTGATTACCGAAGTGTAGCAGTTGCGTCATCAGAAAATTTCAACCCCATGCATGTTCAAGAACCCTGGTTAACCCTCCGCGCCGCAGACGCCACGTTCATGACAGCTGTATCATATGAGCTTATCACTTGCCGCTCAGGGGGGCAATTGAGAAGTAAAAGAACCATATCCAAAAAAAAATTCAGGATTTATTTTTATGTATAAGGAAGAATATACTGGGTGGCCTACTTTTAGGCCGGTGCAGGTGGCTCACTTTCAAATCGCTGATAATGGCTTACTTTCAAACCGCTGTTCCCAGCCGGAGCCCGGAAATGATTTCATGCCGATCCGGCCGCCCCGGGACCGGCCGGGCTTGAAAACACCGGCCTGATGGATTAGTTTTTATTCGGGATAGTTGCCCATATGGGAGGAAGGTCATGAACTGCCAGCGTTGCGGAGACCGGATCGAGTCCGGCGAGGAACGGGAACACTTCGGCCGGACCTTATGCGAGGACTGTTACATGGACGCGTTGTCCCCGGCCCGGACCTGCGATCCATGGGCCATACACAGCGCCAGGAACCTGACCGATCAGAGCGGGGCCGAAGGCCAGGTCGATCTGAACGAGGTGCAACAGCGCATCCTGGCCATCCTCGATGAAACCGGCGGCATCGAGCCGGCCCATTTGATCGAGCGGCTTCAGGTCAAGCCCACGGACCTGGAGCGGGAGATCGCGGCCCTCAGGCACATGGAAAAGCTGCGGGGGGAACTGCGGGACGGACGACGTTTCGTCTGCCTCTGGTGAACCTGCCCCAACTGCTACCGAGTCCGGGAATTCCGGAATATCCATTCCCTTGGATATGAATGATCCGGTTGTTCACTTCCGGACAAAGGCAGGCATGGCTATCCCGGGATTTTCACGGGGTTCCGGGTCTAGGTAGAGAAATTGTTAGCGAAAAGAGCTTGGCAGCAGAGATTTTACGGCCGCGGCAGGAAGCTGGTGAGAAAGATGGACTCGGCTACAGCGTGGTGGACTACCTTGGATGGTCACCTGGGGCAGGGAACCAAACCCGGTCAGGCGAACCGGGCGCTTCCTAATCAATTTACGAGTTCGATTCGATGATGGAAACCCTGGCTGGGCCGAACTCACCGCCCCTGAGCCCGGAATGACCATGACGACCACCGGACAATCAGTTAGCCAAGCACTCCTTACCGGGAGTGCCGGTGGTATGGCATGATAGAGAAGCGGCCTTATTACAGTTAGTTGGCTGATATGCCGCTGGCGTCGATAACAACCGCCTTCAGGGAATCAGCCAAAGACGGCCTTGATCACGCGGTAGAATACGCGAAGGTCGGTTTCTGACGATGACTCCAGGAGGTCGGTGATTTCCTCTCGGAGGGCCCGCGTGTCGGGTACCTCGTGGTCAAGAGTGAAAAGCTCATCGAGACTTACATTAAGGCCGTGGGCGATTTTTAGAATGTTGATAAGCCCCGGATTCCTCTCTCCTCGTTCAACCCCACCTAAATATTTGTAATCAAGAGAAGATTTTTCGCCAAGCTCTTCCTGGGTCAGTCCCTGTTTGGTTCTGAGTGCACGAACGCGTCGACCAAAAATTTTTTTAATCTGGTTTTGTTTCTGGTTAACCATTAAATACGTTCCTTAGTCTAACAGACTGTTTTGATAGAGGATTTAATTTTTTTACAACGCTGCCTACGTGGTTACGGTTCAGCCCATGCCCGTTTTAATCGTAATTCAATTTGAAGTGGACACATCTTAACAAAATTAAGTTCAAGTAAGCGTTTGGATCACTATGCATACTCTGCCGCTTTAGGGCCGGCAACGGTCGTAAATTACTATAACTAGCTGACTTCTCAAACTATTATATAATTATCCTTTTCTCGATCAGGACCCGTGCCTCTAATCCTGATTGTAAGGCGGAGGGTGCTTCATGCGATTCTGGATGGTTGCCCGGGAGAAATAACGCCAGACTATTGGTAGCGCTTCAGGGCATTGCATGCCAAACGACCAAGGAATATATGCTGTAATAGGTTTGATTTCAACTCTAAATCTTAAAATGTACCAACCGAGTCAGAAAAAAAACACCTGATTAGGAGATATTGGTTGACATTTACTCCTGATATGTAGTAAGGAGAGGGAACAGGACTCCTATTGGTAGCTTGTTAGGCCAATTTACTACTTAATGGGAGTTCTGTACATACACTAGAGGCAGGCGACGCCCCGGAAGCCAAAGGTGCCCGGGACAAAGTCGTCGCTCAAAGGGGGTGTGGCGGTTGAAGAAAATAAGTGAAGGAAGGGAGTTGGCCGAGTTTCCGGTCTCGGACCTCACCGGGGAAACGTTGAGTGGGGAAATCGTGAAACAAGCCGGGTCTATTGATATTAACCGCCGCAAGAAGCGCCCTGATAATCACCAGGAAGACGATATTCGAAGAATTCGAATGTTGTTGGGGATTGAGAGGTTAAAACGATTCGGACCATTAAGATTTTCAGACTTGAACGGATTGAGATGAATAGATCGATATTACATGAACAAAATCTAATAACAAGGCGTAAGGAGCTATTTTATAAATCTTAGAATAAAACGAGATTCAAATATCAGCAATCAATCAAATCATGTTGGAGTTAAAAAATTTAGGTTTGATGGAACAATGCCTCATAGATAAGAAGCGACTCTATCCATTTCGAGGGTGTTGAACTAACCTCTAAGGTTGTGTTCATTTTCGAATAAGGAACTGGAAAAAAATGAGAGATCATTGGAAAGGAGGTCTTCTCGGTAAATATATTTGGAAGTCTCAGGCCTTTAAGTTTGGACAAAGTAATTGTGATGAAGTGAAATAAGAGAGGAAATATGAATCAGCAAATTTGAGTAGAAATACCAACTTAATGTGTAAAACATGGGTTAAGATAATGAATTATTTGGTTGATTATCTCAAAAAACCGAACTGGTATGCGATTCACACAAAGTCAAATTTTGAAATTTTAGTCCAGCGTCAGCTGGCGGGCAAGGATTATCAGGCCTTTCTGCCAATGATAAAGGTAAATCGCCCGAAAAGAAATCGGTACAGTATTACCCACACGTCAATGTTTCCAGGATACCTGTTTGTCAATGCAATCTTAACACCTAACGATCATTTAGAAATAGTAAAGTGTCGAGGAGTGGTCAGGTTAGTGGGGATCAAGGGAACCCCCTATCCGGTTAACCCGGATGAGATAAACAATCTGATGATTCTTGATGGTAAAGACGTAGTAGTCGCCCCTCATAGACGGTTACAAAGGGGTGATCGAGTCGTAATTGTCGAAGGTCCGCTCGAAGGTCTGAAAGGCATATACCTGAACCGGAAGGGGACGTCTGACCGAATAGTGATATCAGTCGATTTTATTACTCGGGCCGTCGCGGTCGAGCTAGATGGCTGGTCGGTTGCCAGAAGCAATTAAATAACTGAAAAATCGAAACAAGGTCGTTTATGGGTATTGAAATGAGGTCCACGGCTATATAAAGAATTAGGGGTTAATCATCAAGTTGGCGGGCGAATTGAGGTTATAGCATATAAGTCAGAGTTTTTCGCTATGTTAAGGTACATGCAATAGCATTGTGGTGGTATCCTTGGCGGGTAGAGAGTCTTTATGGTTATTTCGCCCAAGAGCCTACCCGTTGACCATGTAATGGAATAATAAAAATTTGATGAAGGCCAGATAAATCCGTGCTGGTAGGGTATATAGAATGAATTTTATACTGGTAAATGGCCGGACTTCATACAAAAGCACTATACGTTTATTGGTTGTATGTTTGTTGATTTCAAATTTCGTTTTCCAATTTGTAATTAATTCTATATTTGTCTATGCGGACGAAGAAGAACTCAACTGGTTATTAGTCCCGGTGATGGAGGAGCGGGTAATGAAATCAACCCAAAACCAGCGTGAATTACAGTCTAAGTCAGAACAGAATCAGGAAGCATCACCCGAGGTAACTTCCACGGAAGAGAGTCCTCGGAAAAAACGGCAGGGGAAGCCGGCAGAAAAACCAAGTACCTTTATAATATCAGGTCCTGCGTCATCAATTGAAAAGGCATTTAGGATTCAATACAGTGAGGTTTTATTGGACCAATTGAAATATCTGGAACACGCAACTGAGAAGGGCCCCGGGATAATAGAGAAATATTTTGTCCAGTACGGATATGATGTATTTTGGGGAAGATCGCTTTCTATCTCGGGAAAAATGGTGGTGAATAATGATTATGTGCTGTCATGTGGAGATGTCTTGCGGGTGAATATGTGGGGTGCCGGGGTTGATATCCAATACTTCGGAGCGATCGAAGGGGACGGAACAATCACCTTGCCGAAACTCGGTGTATTTTCAATCGCCGGGGTTCGTTATGGTGACGTTGAAGAGGTGATCCGGATCGAAGCCACGAAACACTTTCAGGGCGTGAACATCAGTGTCGTGGTTGTCCGTCCCAGAAGCATGGAAGTATATGTTCTCGGCCAGGTAAAACGTCCTGGCCTGACAATGATTCCCGCATTCTCGACCATTCTGACTGCCTTAAATCGGGCGGGAGGGGTTATAAAAAGCGGAACCCTGCGCAATATAAAAATATACAGAAAAGACAAGTTATTTCACCAACTGGATCTGTATGACCTGATGATACACGGTCAGGCGAAAGGCGACCTGCTTCTGAAGGACAAAGACGTGATTTACGTACCATACATTGGACCGACGATCGCTGTGGTCGGAGCAGTCCCTCAACCAGGTATTTTCGAACTGAAAGATAACGATGTAGATGTCAATCATGCCTTGGCGTTGGCCGGTGGGGTAATACCTCAGGCACATTTCAAACTCAACCTTAGGCGTTTTAAAAAACAACAGGGATTACAAGTAGTAGATATCGCTCTGGGCAGTTCTGACATGTCGAAGATTAATATCCAGAATGGAGATTTACTGGAAGTACGATATATCGGCTGTCGCTTTCCATCAACGATACGCATCGAAGGTCACGTTTGGGACCGTTTGGAATTTGCGTATCATAAGGGAATGACACTTTCCCAGATACTGACAGGACCCGATCTTTTTAAGCCGGATGCGATTACGGATTTTTGTTTGATAAAAAGATTCCATATAAATCGATCGGACTATGGCTGGATTAGGGTTCCGTTGCCTCCAATATGGAAGAATCAATGTGACTTCAATCTCGCCCCTCGAGATATCATTTACATTCTGGATCGGAAGGTTTATGGCATTAGAAGATCAGTCTTTTTAAAAGGGGCTGTGTGGATTCCTGGTGAATATAAATATAATGAAGAGCTGACCATCGATGACCTAATCGGTTTGGGCGGAGGTCTTTCGGATGGTGGGGACATTACCGGCGTTGAAATAAGTAGACAGAATATCGTCCATGGACGTGTGGTTATTGAGCATATTCTTGTAGATATGACGAAACCGGATCAAGTTTGCACTCTGGAACCATGGGACACGGTCTTCATTCCAAAAATAAAAAATGTTGGTATCGTTCAGCAAGTGGAAATCAATGGTCATATTCGGTTCCCGGGCGTATATACGATACAGTCGGGTGAACGCCTGTCTTCTTTACTTGAAAGGGCCGGCGGACTGCTCCCGGGCGCCTACCTCTACGGATCGGCCTATTATTCCAGGGATGCACAAGCCATCCAGCAAGGCGCCATAAATAACCTCATACAACAACTTGAGCTGACAATGAGCGTTTCGGATAATGCCTTGGAGTTCGCCGATACCGAGGAGGTCCGACTCATCAATCAATCACGTCAGGCCTTTTTGGCCCGATTAAAGAAAATTCGTGCTTCCGGACGTATAGCGATTAAGCTCTCTGATGACTCAACGTTCGCAAGATCTGAATACGATATGGCGCTGCATGACGGTGACAGGATATATATTCCGGACAAGCCGGCCTTTATCAGTGTCCAGGGCAGCATATATTCACCGAATTCATACATGTACCAGGCGGAATTGAATGTTGAAGACTATTTAAATATGGCGGGTGGCTTAACCAAAACATCCGATAAAGATTATATATACATCTATCGTGCCGACGGTACGATAGTCAGTGCGAAAGGAATGGGGTTATTCTCCGGATTTTATGAAACGAAACTGATGCCTGGCGACGTAATTGTAGTTCCGGAAGATCTCGAGAGGGTTCCTTATCTTAGACTAGTGAAAGACCTTACCGACATTGTATTCAAAATCGCTGTTACCGCCGGCGTCGCCGCAAATGCCTTCTAGACTGAATTATTCCGATTTTTACCCTTGGGTTTTGCCGCGGGCAGTTCGGCGACATAGAAAAAGATAAATGCAAAATTGATGGTATCGTAAAAAGTCCGGAAATGGCGTTTTTGCACGTGTAACCACCTGAATTTATTAAGGCCGATTTCGAGAAATCGACTTTTTACTAGACCATCAAAATTCGAGATGCATCTTTCCGTCTTCACCAATCCCTCCCCTCCTGGTTCGATATAATGTATCCTTATCATTTAAGGACGGCGGCTATACAGTGTCCTGGCCAGTTGCGAGTGGCGCGACGAATGAAACCCCGTTGCCGGTGACAGATTCATCTGGCGTACGGGGGGCGGCATGATGGTTTCGGGCTTCCTGGGAGGTGCCGAACCGTCTGAACCCCAAGGATAACGACTGCAACAGCGACCTGGACCAGGACGGGTGGACCCACTGAAAGGAATACTGGTGGGGCGCCGATTCGAATAACCCCGACTCCCGCACGGTTCAAAGTCCGCCCTGGATGAATCTGTTGCTGGAGTGGTATATATCCGTTTCCCGCCAAGGGTCGAGCCAGCCCGGCCGTGACATACCCGGGACTGCGTGCCCAGGGATAAACCGACATTTCCGTCGGGACCACGGTTCCAAGCTTCCGATTTTTCCGGTTCTTGGTTTCGAGCTGGCGGGACCTGTCGAAAAGTGGGGTTAGGGGCGAGGTCTTCCCTTGTGGCGCCGCAAAAATTCAAATGGTTGCATTTTGATCTTCATTCGCGGATAATGGCGCCGAACCATCAAACCGTTTCGTTCACGAGGAAAGGGCCTGACATGGAACCGAGCGATATACCGGTCCGGCAAGCACTGGAACCGTTGTTCAATCCCAAGTCCGTTGCCGTGATCGGCGCCACCAACAGTTGGAGTAAGTGGGGCTTTTCCACCTTCGCCTCCATCCTCAATGGATTCGAAGGCCGGATCTATCCGATCAACACCATTGAAACCGAGGTCCTGGGCCACAAGGCCTACCGCCGGGTGACCGAAATCCCCGACGACGAGCCGGTCGATCTGGCCGTCTTCGTCATCCCGCCCCTGGGTGTGCTTTCGACCATGGCCGATTGCGTGGAAAAAGGCGTCCGGGCCGGGGTGGTCATCACGGCCGGATTCGCCGAGACCGGCGAGGAAGGGCGTCGGCTTCAGGATCGTCTGGTCGGCATCGCCCGGCAGGGGCCGTTGCGATTCATCGGTCCCAACTGCATGGGCTACTGGAGTGCTTCTTCGGAACTGAGGGCCTTCATGTTTCCGTTGCCGGTGCGACCGGGCCGCATCGCCTTCGTCACCCAGGGGGGCAACGTGGGCGGGGCGGTCATGCGCATGGCCTACGATCGAGGGCTGGGTTTCCACCGTTATGTCAGTTGCGGCTGTACCGCGGACATCCAGATCGAGGACTACATCGAATATTTCGGGCAGGACCCGGAAGTCGAAGTCATCCTGGCCTACATTGAAGGGCTCAACGACGGCCAGCGATTTATCGAAAAGGTCCGGCGGGTGACCCCGAACAAGCCGGTCATCGCCCTGAAGCCGGGCCGGACCCAGGCCGGGACCCAGGCCATCTCATCCCATTCCGGGGCCCTGGCCGGGGCCAGCGATCTGTACGACAGCGCCTTCAGGAAGGCGGGCGTGGTCCGGGTGGACACGGCCGAGTCCATGATCGATCTGACCATCGCCTTGCTGTCCCAGCCCCTGCCCAAGGGCAACAACATAGGCATTATTACGCCGGGCGGGAGTTACGGGGTCATCAGCGCCGACGCCTGCGCCTCCCTGGGGCTGAACGTGGTCAAGCTGTCCGCAAAGACCATTGCCGAGTTCGACAAGATTTTTCCGCCGCGCTGGAGCCGGGGCAATCCGGTGGACCCGGCCGGAGACCGCAACTTCATCTCATACATGCAGGCCCCGGAAATGCTGCTCAAGCTCCCGGAGGTCGACGCCCTGATCTTCATGGGCTTCGACAGCTTCGCCAACTTCAGTTCGGTCTTTGTCCAGATCAGCCGGAAGCTGGCCCAGGCCATGCAAGACCTGATCGAGGAACTGGCGGCCATGGTCCCGGATGACCTGGACGGTCCGCCCGAGGCCCAGTTCGAATGGGCCGGCCGGTTGATTACCAAGATCGTGGAAGTATTCTTTTCCTTTTTCGGAACTTCGGACCCGACGGAGGTGGCCGATTTTGCCAGCCGACAGATCGGTTTCATGCGCAGCGAGCGCATCGGGCCGTTCCTGGTCGGCCGGATTCAGTCGGTTCTGCGGGACTTCAGGCAGGGGCAGGTGGACAACGTCGGCACGGTGTTCGGCCAGGTCTTCCAGCCGCTCATGGAGTCCCTGGTCCTCAACTGGATCGAGACCTACGGCAAACCCGTGGTCACCACCTCCTTCATGGGCCAGCCGCCGGCCATGAGCGAACTGGGGCACTACGCTTACCCCTTCGCCGAACAGGCCGCGTTCGTTCTGGCCAAGATGCTCGAATACCAACGGTACCTGGACCGCCAGGAACCTCAAACATCATGAATCAAGGGGGTTGATATGGGCCTGTATGATTTCAGTATCTACAACGTCATCGAACGCAACGCCCGAATCTTCGGTGACCGCACCGGCTGGATTTTCGGCGAAGAAAAGCTGACCCACCGCGAATTCCTGAACCGGGTCGATCGGGTGGCCAAGGGACTGCTGGACCGGGGCCTCAAACGCGGCGACCGGATCGGCATCCTGGCCCAGAACAGTCTGGAATTCGTTTATCTGTACGGCGCGGCGGCCCGGATCGGAGCGATCATGCTCCCGGTCAACTGGCGGCTGCAAGCCGAGGAGGTCGAATACTGCATCAAGGACGGCGAACCCTCGATCATGTTCGCCGGCCCGGAATTTCAGGCGCAGGTCGACCCGCTGGTCGAAAAGTTCGATTTCATCAAGCACGCCTTTTCCATGGCCCGGGCCGAAGGGAAGTTCGCGTCCTTCAGTGAATTGATGGACAACGACGGGCACTGCCCGGAACCGGAAGTCCGGTTCGACGACGCCTACGTCATCATCCACACCGCGGCCATCGCCGGAAAACCCCGGGGGGCGACCCTGTCCCACATGGGCCTCCTGCTCTCCAACCTCCAGGTCATGGCCCTGTGGCACATGGGCTCCAACGCCTGCAACCTGGGCATGCTGCCCCTGTTTCACCTGGCCGGACTGGGCACCATGCTCAACGTCATGCACGCCGGCGGAAAAAACATCGTCCTGGCCAAGTTCGACGCGGACGCGGCCTGCCGGCTGATCGAATCGGAAAAGGTGACCGTCTTCGTCGAGTTTCCGCCCATGCTTCAGACCATTCTCGACCGCAACGAGGAACTGGGCTGCGACCTGTCCAGCCTCGAAGTCGTCGGAGGCCTGGAAATGCCCGACACGGTCAACCGCTTCGAGCAGGCGACCGGCGGCAAGTTCTGGATCGCCTTCGGCCAGTCTGAAACGTCGGGCTTCGTGACCTTCGCCCCCTATAATGAACGGCTCGGATCGGCCGGCGTCCCGGCCTATATCGCCGACGTGGCAATCGTCGATGAACGGGGCGAACCCGTCGAACCAGGACAGCAGGGCGAAATCGTGGTCCGGGGGCCCCTGGTCTTCAAAGGCTATTGGAACCTGCCCCAGGACAACGAGCGCACTTTCCGCGGGGACTGGCACCACACCGGAGACATGGGCCGCTTCGACCAGGACGGCTACATGTGGTACATGGGCCGCATGCCGGAAAAGGAACTCATCAAACCCGGAGGCGAAAACGTCTATCCCGCCGAAGTCGAAGGGGTGATCCTCGAACACCCGCTGGTCGAGGACGTCTCGGTCATCGGCGTACCCGATGAAAAATGGGGCGAGGCCATCAAGGCCGTCTGCGTGCTCAAAGCCGGAGCCAACCTGCCCGAAGCCGAACTGATCGAGTTCGTGGCCTCCAAAATCGCCCGGTTCAAAAAACCCAAACACGTGGTCTACGTCGCGGGGCTGCCCAAGACGAACGACGGGGCCACCGACCGGGTCCGGGTCAAGGCCGAACACGGGGCCTGAGGCCGGCCCGTCTGGACCGGGGAGCAGGCGACTGGGGAAGGCGCCGGGCTCCCTGGTTTGAGGGGGATCAGGCGGACGATTGTCCGTTCGGGTAATGACGGCGGCCCTCTCGGGGCGAAAAGAAAAATCCTTGACATTTATTTCTTATTGGAATACGGATATTCCCATTCGAGATTGATTCAGATGCAGATACCCTGAGCGGAGGAGGCCGGACCGGATGCCTGTGCCTCTTTGGGGCCACGGGGGCCGGGTCGAACCCGGTTTTCAGGGATGTATAGGGCCGGAAGCGTTGGCCGGGAGTAACGGGATTGATCGACGAAGATCAAATCGGTTCGCGAATCAGGCAGCTCAGGTTGGAGCGGGGGCTGACCACGACGGCCGTAGCCCAGCAGGCCGGGATATCCCAGGGTTATCTTTCCAAGATCGAAAATTCGAAAAAGGCGCCGCCGATTTCGACCATGATCAATCTGGCCAAGGCTCTGGGCGTGCACGTCACCGATGTTCTGCTGGGCAGCCAGGCCAGGACCGAGATCACCATCAGCCGCAAGCGGGATCGGGATCAGGCGGCCCAGGCCGGGAAAGGGTTCGGGTACAACTTCATTCCCCTGGCCATGGACTATCCCGATCGGCAGATGGACCCATACATCCTTTTCCCGGATATTTCCGTCGAAGAGACGGCCACGTTTCACCACCGGGGCGAGGAACTGCTGATGGTCCTGGACGGGGCCATTGTTTTGAAATACGGAGACGAGAAGTATCTCCTGGAGCGTGGCGACGCCGCGTACTTTAACTCCGGTCTGCCCCACGCGGCCCGGATCGTGGAATCGAAACCGGCCCAGTTGCTGGCGGTCATCTGGAACAGCGAGCCGGGGATGTCCTCGGTTCCTGGAATGCCGGCTCGCGGGAGTGAGGGGCCGGTTTCCGAAACTGACTGAGTTTAGATTTCGAAAATGGATCGGGGAAGGCCATGTTGCAAGACGGATATTTGATGCGGGCGGAGAAATTGAATCTGCGATTCGGCGGCGTGGTTGCGCTGTCGAACGTGGACGTCGTGGTGGGCCCTAGCGAGATTCTGGCGGTGATCGGCCCGAACGGAGCGGGTAAGAGCTGCGTTCTGAACTGCATGAACGGGTTTTACCGTCCTCAGGAGGGCCGGGTCTGTTTCGGGGAGGTGGACATCACCCATATTCGCAGCCACAAGATCGCGCGCCTGGGTGTGGGGCGGACCTTTCAGGGCGTCCAGTTGTTTCCGGGTCTGAGCGTGATCGACAATCTGCTGACCGGGCGTCACATCTACATGAAGACGAATGCGGTTCAGGGTTTCATTTATCGGCACTGGACGCACCGGGAGGAGATGGCTGAGCGCCGGAAGGTGGAGGAGATCATCGATTTTCTGGAGATCAAGCACATCCGGCACGCGCTGGTGGGTTCGCTGTCGTACGGTCTTCGCAAGCGGATCGACCTGGGCCGGGCCCTGGCCATGGAGCCGAAGCTTCTGCTGATGGACGAGCCCATGGCCGGGATGAACCTGGAGGAGAAGGAGGACATGGCCCGGTTCATCATCGACATACGGGAGGCTTTGGACATTCCGGTGGTGATCGTGGAGCACGACATGCAGGTGGTCATGGACATCGCGGACCGGATTTACGTCTTGAACTGGGGCCATGTGATTGCCGAGGGTCCTCCGTCGGAGATCAAGCAGAATCCGGACGTCATCCAGGCCTATCTGGGAGAGGAGCGGGCCCTATGAAGTCATTGCCGATCGACGTGGAGAAGAACTGGGGCGAACTGCCCAAGATATTCGACCGGGGCATCGAGACGCTGCCGCAGCTTCTGGTCTACCAGGCCGGCCGTTTCGGGGACCGGGTCTTTCACCGCAAGAAGGACTTCGGCATCTGGCAGCGATTCACCTTCAAGGACGTTCTGGACAACGTCCGGCAGCTGGCCATGGGTCTGTCGGCCCTGGGCGTGACGCGGGGCGAGACGGTGGGTCTGGTGGGGGAGAACGAGCCGGAGCTGTTCTGGAGCGAGTATGCGTCCCAGGCCATCGGCTGCAAATGCGTCTGCCTGTATCCGGACTTCACGCCGCCGCAGATGGAGTATCTGCTCAATCATTCCGAGGCGGTGGTTTTGATCTGCGAGGACCAGGAGCAGGTGGACAAGGTTTTGGAGATCGAGGACAGGCTGCCCCGGGTCCACCGGGTGATCTATTGGGATGACAAGGGCATGTGGAAGTACGACCATCCCAAGCTGATGACCTTCGGGCAGGTGCAGGAGCTGGGACGGGCGCACGATCGGGAGAACCCGGGGTGGTTCGAGGCCGAGGTGGCGTCGGGCAAGGGCGACGACATGGCGGTCATCAGCTACACCTCGGGCACGACGGGTCTGCCCAAGGGCTGCATCATGACCCATACCGGGCTGTTCGACACGGCCTTTCGGGTGGCCGGGACCCTGCCCATCCGCCCCTTCACCCAGTATCTGTCCTACATTTCGCCGGCCTGGGCCGCGGAGCAGATGGGGGGTCTGACCCAGGGTCTTCTGGTTCCCTTTGTGGTCAACTTTCCGGAGGAGCCCGAGACGGTGACCCGGGACCTTCGCGAGATCGGGACGGAGGCCGTGGTTTTCACGCCGCGTCAGTGGGAGAGCCTGGCTTCCCTGGTCGAGTCCAAGATGATGGACGCCGGTCCGATCCGGCGGTGGTTCTACCGCTGGGGCATGTCCGTGGGCCGGATGACCAACCTGGCCCGTCTGGAGGGCCGTCCGATTCCGCCCCTTTACCGGCTGCTGCATCCGTTGGCCGAGCATCTGGTTCTGTACCCCCTGCGGGACAACCTGGGTCTGCAGGACGCGTATTACGCCCAGTCGGGAGGCTCGGGCATGGCCCCGGACGTGTTCCGGTTTTTCCACACCATGGGGGTCAAGCTGCGCAACGTTTACGGGACCACGGAGATGGGGATGTTCACTTCGCACATGGGCGAGACGTACGATCTGGAGACGGTGGGGATGTGGGACCCGGTCCATCCGCGTTTCGGTCCGCCCCTGGAGTACAAGCTGACCGAGGAGGGCGAGCTTCTGGTCCGGGGCGGGGCGGGTTTCGCGGGGTATTACAACAATCCGGAGGCCACGGAGAAACGGATGGCCGGGGGCTGGTATCACACGGGCGACGCGCTGCACATGACGGACAAGGGGGAGATGGTCTACCTGGACCGGCTCGAGGACATGCGCAAGCTGTCGACGGGTCATTCGTATCCGCCCCAGTTCATCGAGAACCGTCTGCGGTTCAGTCCGTTCATCAAGGAGGTCATGACCCTGGGTGACGAGTCCAAGCCGTTCGTCGCGGCCATGATCAATATCGACATCGGCACGGTGGGGCCGTGGGCCGAACAGCGGAGCATCGGGTACACGACGTTCACCGACCTGTCCCAGAACGCCCGGGTGCGGGAACTGATCCGGGAAGAGGTGGCCAAGGTCAACTACTTCCTGCCGGCAGGCTCGAAGGTGACGCGTTTTTTCAACCTGCCCAAGGAACTGGACCCGGACGAGGACGAACTGACCCGGAGCCGGAAGATTCGGCGCAGTTTCCTGGAACAGAAGTATGCGGACTTCATCGGGGCCGTCTACCAGGGCCGGGAGGAGTTCAGCGCGGTGGTGCCGGTCAAGTACCAGGACGGCCGGACCGGGACGCTCAACGCGACCGTGCACATCGTGGACCTGGGTCCGGAGGAGGGCTAGACCATGACCAGTCTTATGTCGCATGTGATAAGCGGGGCCCTGACCGGCCTGCTCTACGCCCTGATCTCCATGGGCTTCGTCATCATCTACCGGGCCGGCCGGGTCTTCAACTTCGCCCAGGGGGAGGTCCTGGTGGTGGGGGCCTTTCTACTGTGGTCGTTCGCCATGTATTTCAACCTGCCCCTCTGGCTGTCGATCCTGCTGGCCTTTCTGATCAGCGCGGTCGTCGGCCTGATCGTCGAGCGGGTCATCCTGCGGCCCCTGGTGGGTGAGGAACTGTTCGCCCTGGTCATGGTCACCATCGGGCTGATGGTCTTCACCCGGGGTCTCGTCCTTGTGATCTGGGGCGCGGACGTGCACTTCATTCCGCCGGTCTTCCCCATGAAGGGGGTCAAGCTGGGTTCGCTGATGCTGGACCGGGGCCTGGTTTACGGCGGGCTGCTGACCCTGGCCATGGCCGGGCTGTTTTCCTGGTTTTTCAACCACACCCGCATGGGCATGGAAATGACGGCCGTGGCCGAGGACCACCAGATCGCCCTGTCCTTGGGGCTGAAGGTCAAGTGGTCCATTGCCGCGGCCTGGGCGATTTCCGGGGTGCTGTGCACCATGTCGGCCATCATCTTCGTCAGCGGCAAGGGCATGACCTTTCTGGTGGGGGACATCGGCATGTCGGCTTTGCCGGTGGCCCTGCTGGCCGGGCTGGAATCCATCGGCGGATTGATCCTGGCCGGCCTGATCATCGGCGTGTCCATGGGACTGGCCGAGTTCTTCCTGGACCCCCTGTTCGAGGGGGGCGTGGCCACGGTCTTTCCCTTTGTCATCATGATCATCGTCCTGCTGGTCCGGCCCACGGGGCTGTTCGGCTGGAAAACCATAGAAAGGATATAGGGCCATGACGCAGCCTGCCGGCGTACACGCGGAAACCTACGATCAGGACCAGGCCCTGATCAAGACGCGGCCGCAATGGACCTGGTTCTGGGTGCTGATGATCTTCCTGGCCGTGCTGCCGCTGTTCAGCGGGGGCAAGATCATCGGCATGATGAACGTCATCTGGATCACCCTGATCGCCGTGGTCGGCCTTCAGATCAACGTCGGGTACGCCGGCCAGATCAATCTGGGGCAGTCGGCCTTCATGGGCGTGGGGGCCTATGCGGCCGGGGCCCTGACCTTCCACTGGAACGTGCCGATCTGGCTGACCATCCCCTTCGCGGGCGTGGCCGCGGCCCTGTTCGGGGCGATCTTCGGCGTGGCCGCGGTGCGGGTCAAGGGCTTCTACCTGGCCCTGACGACCATCGCGGCCCAGTACGTCTTCCAGTTCGTCATGCTCAAGCTGCCCCGGAACTGGTTCGGGCAGATTCACGGGCTGCGCCTGGACCCGGTCTCGATCTTCGGGATCGAACTGAACACGGACGTGAAGATGTACTACCTGTTCGCCGTCATCGGGACGCTCATGATCTACGGGGCCTGGGGCCTGGTGCGCAGCCGGACCGGCCGGGCCCTGGTGGCGGTGCGGGACAACGACAACGCGGCCGACATCATCGGCATCGACGTGTTCTACTACAAGGCCCTCTCGTTTTTCATCGGCGCCTTTTACGCCGGCGTGGCCGGGGCCTTGTGGGGCTATTACGTCCGCTACATCCAGTCGGACATGTTCACCATGATCCTCTCGGTCTGGTACCTGGGCATGCTCATCGTGGGCGGCATGGGCTCGCTCCTCGGGGCCATCATCGGCACCGTGGTCATCCGGCTGCTCCAGGAGTTCATCACCTACTTCGGCCCCTGGGTGGCCGAACTCGATATGTTCTCCGGCGTGGGCGGCCAGATCATCTTCGCCTCCATGAACATGCTCCTGGGCGGGGTCATCATCCTCTTTGTCATCTTCGAACCCCGGGGACTGGTCCATCGATGGAACATCATCAAGGAAAGCTATCGCATCTGGCCGTTCCCGCATTGAAACAGCGAGTCGGACTGGCTTTGAGCCAAAAAAATAGACAAGGAGAAAAGGTATGAAAAAGATCGGGTTGTTGCTACTGGCCGTGGTGTTCGTCCTGTCGTTCCCGGTTTACGGAGCGGCGGCGGAAGAGGTCGTCACCTACAAGGTGCCGGTCATCTCGGACTTCACCGGCGGGTACGCCGAACTGTTCAAGGCCTGGGTGCCGGTCCAGAAGGCGGTCTTCGGCTACTGGAACGACACCACGGGCAAGGAACTGGGCGTCAAACTGGAACTCAAACACTATGACGGCCGGTACGACCCGACCGTCATCGCCAGCCTGTGGCCTGGCGCCCTGGCCGACTGCAAGCCGGTCATCATCGGCCTGGGCGGCGGCGGGGCCGACGTGGCCGCGCTCCAGCAGCGCCTGCCCCAGGACGAGGTGCCCATGATATACGGCACCGCGGCTTACGGCTACGGCTGGATTCCGGACCAGTGGCTTTTCCAGGTCCGGCCGACCTACCTCCATGAATTTGCCGCCGCCCTGCGCTGGTACATCGACAAGCACCCGGAAAAGCGGCCCGTTCGCTTCGGCGTCATCGGGATCAACATCCAGGCCAGCCTGGACCTGGTCAAGGGCATCCAGAAGTACGTCAAGGACAACCTCGAACCTAAAGGCCTGTGCGTCATTTCCGATGTCAAATTTTCCGAACTCAACCCGGTTGACATGTCCAGCCAGGTCAAGGCCATGATCGATTCCAAGACCGACATAGTCGCCGGCCCGGCGACCACGGCCATGGCCATCGCCTACATGCGGGCCTGCCAGACATACGGGGTCAATATTCCGACCATCGCCTCGCCCCATCACACCATCTGGCCCTACGCCAAGGCAATGAAGACCTACGAACCCTTTACCGGCCATCTCGTCGCCGCCGGACATGTGTCCATCACCGACAAGAACTCGGCGACCTACAAGTGGTTCAAGGAAGACCTCATGGGCAAATACAAGCTGCCCGAAGCCTTGTGGAACGTCTATTCCATGATGGCCCTCAACCAGAGCATCCTGGCCGTGCGGGCCGTGGAACACGCGGCCAAAAAGGTCGGCGCCAAGAACCTGACCGGCCGGGCCGTTTACGAGGCCCTGCTGGCCGACCCCTTCACAACGGAAGAGCTCATGGGTTCGCTCCCCTCCCTCAAGTTCACCAAGGACGCGCCGTTCTCGCTGTACGACCCCAAGGTCATGCTCGAGACGGTCAAGGACGGCCAGTACGTCCTGGCCGACCCGAACTGGGTGCTGGTGCCCAAGGACGTGGAGAAGTGGTAGCCTGAGCGGTTGCAAGACGGGGAGGGGCGTCCCGCCCCTCTCCGCCCGCCCCCGGGCGCAACCGGGAATCGAAACCAGGGCCTGGACGTCCAGGCCGGAGGAGAAGCACATGCTGTTGGAACTCAACAACGTGGAAGTGATTTACAGCGACGTGATACTCGTGCTCAAGGGCATCAACATGGAGGTTCGCGAAGGGAACATCGTCGCCCTGTTGGGAGCCAACGGCGCCGGCAAGACCACCACGCTCAAGGCCATCTCCGGACTGCTGCATTCCGAGGACGGCGAGGTGACCGCCGGGACGATTCACTTCCAGGGCCAGGCCATCAACCGGGCCGAGCCCCAGGACATCGTGCGCATGGGACTGGTCCAGGTCATGGAAGGCCGGAGGGTCCTCGAGCACATGACCGTGGAACAGAACCTGATCGTGGGCGGCAACCGGCACAAGGGCCGGGCCGAACTCAAGAGCGCCCTGGACCGGGTCTACGGCTACTTCCCCATCCTCAAGGACATGAAAAACCGGGTCTCCGGCTACCTGAGCGGCGGTGAGCAGCAGATGATGGTCATCGGCCGGGCCCTGATGGCCAAGCCGGTCCTGATCCTGCTCGACGAACCCTCCTTGGGGCTGGCCCCCCTGATCGTGGCCGAAATATTCGACCTGGTCAAAAAGATGCGGGAAGGCGAAGGGGTGACCTTTCTGGTGGTCGAGCAGAACGCCCGCATGGCTCTGGGTATCGCCGACTTCGGCTTCGTGCTGGAAAACGGCCGGATCGTGCTTTCGGCCACGGGCGACGAACTCCGGGAGAACGAGGACATCAAGGAGTTCTACCTGGGCATGAACCTGTCCGGCGAAGTCAAGAGTTTCAAGGACGTCAAGCATTACAAGCGCCGCAAACGCTGGTTGGGCTGAGGCCCCGTCGATTCGCCCGACCATGCACCGTGAAAGGACCGAACATGCCTGAACAGATACCCGTTCGAGAGGGGACCTTCCGGGACGGATCGCTCCTGGCCAACAAATGCCGGGCCTGCGGCCAGACTTTTTTCCCCAAGGCCGACCTCTGCCTGAGCTGCAGTCACGACGTCCTGGACGAGGTCGTGCTGGGCCGACAGGGCGTCTTGTACTCCTGGACCATCGCGCATATGCCCGCGTCCCGTTTCATGCCGCCCTACGCCATGGGTTACGTCGACCTGCCCGAGGGGGTGCGCGTCTTCGCCCCGCTGATCATGGAAGAAAACCGGCCCTTCAGAACGGGCATGGACATGGGGCTCGTCATCGAGCCCCTCTGGATTGAAGGTGACCGGGAGGTGGTCGGGTACAAGTTCCGGTCCCTCGGGGAAGGAGGCGCGTCATGAGAGAAGTGGCCATATTGGGCGTGGGCCAGAGCCAGTTCGGAAAGTTTCCGGAAAAAAAGGTGTCTGAACTAGGGCGTGAGGCCGTCCTGGCGGCGATCAAGGACGCGGGTCTCCCGGCCAAGGCCCTTCAGGTGGCCTATTGCTCCCGCATCTTCGACGCCATGGTCACCGCCCAGACCATCCTCAAGGAGGTCGGCGTAACCAAAATCGAGATGACTAACGTGGAAAACGCCTGCGCAGGCGGATCGACCTCCGTGCAGGGCCTGTGGAAGGACATCGCCACCGGCATGTACGACATCGGTATCGCCATCGGCGTCGAGTCCATGACCACCAGCCCCATCGCCGGCAAGCTCATACCCCCGGACAAGGACGACCTGGAAGGACAGCTCGGACTGACCATGCCCGCGCTCTTCGCCCTCCTGGCCAGGAGGCAGATGGACGAGCATGGCGCGACCCTCGAGGACTTCGCCCAGGTCTCGGTCAAGAACCATCATCACGGCTGCCTGAATCCCATGGCCCAGTACAAGAAGGAGTTCACCGTCGAGGAGGTCCTAAGCTCCCGGATGATCTGCGAGCCCATCACGCTCCTGCAATGCTGTCCCAACACGGACGGGGCCGCGGCCGTGATCATGTGCTCCATGGACGTGGCCCGAAAATACACGACCAACCCGGTCAAGGTCCTCGCCTCGGTCCTGCTCTCGGGCGGGTACACCTACGAACGCGACGACATCACCATTTCGCCCCTCGGACAGCAGACGGCCCGCAAGGCCTACGACATGGCCGGCGTGGGGCCCGAGGACCTGGACGTGATCGAGATTCATGAAGCCTTCGCCCCGGAAGAACTCCTGCGTTACGAGGACCTGGGCCTGTGTCGGCCGGGTGAAAGCGTCAAGCTGCTGCGCGAGGGCGCCACGGCCGTGGGCGGCCGCGTTCCGGTCAACCCCAGCGGCGGGCTGTTGGCCCTGGGCCACCCCCTCAGCGCTTCGGGCGTGCGGGTGGTCGCGGAAATCACCATGCACCTGCGCGACCAGGCCGGCGCCCGGCAGACCCCGGGGGCCAAAGTGGGCCTGGCCCACATGCTGGGCGGCGTCGTGGCCGGACTGGAAGCCGGCGCCTGCGGAATTCAGATTCTGGGCCGCTGATTTTACCCTCTCCCCCCGTCGTCCCGAACCCGACCGGATTCGGGACGACGGGAGCGGTTCTTGATCAGCCCGGACGTTTTAGGCTCATCGGCATGCCTGGCGGTATGTGGGGGGCCAAAACCGCC
>JAHJTB010000151.1 GCA_018830135.1 Pseudomonadota bacterium
CGTAGAAGATGTCCCTGATCATGTCCTGGAAGGCATCGGGATCGGTCCTCAGCTTGAAGGTGTCGTAGGCCTTGCCGCAGCCCGCGGCCTTGACGATCTCCCGGGCGATTCGGACCTTCTCCGGATCGGGATCGAAATAGAAGGTATAGACGCAGAGGTCCGGACCGTACTTGGTCTTGAGCTTTTCAGCCTCCCCGACCGGGTCGCCGAAATATTCGCTCCACTGGAAGTCGGAAAAAATGAGCAGGGCTTTTCGGCGCGGCATGGCGGCCAGTTCCTCACTGGCGGCGGCCATGCCGTACCCCAGGGGGGACAGGGCCAGGGCGTTTTCCAGCGGGGCGATGGCCTGTCCCATGGCCGTCCGGTCGAAGAGGGCCACCCCCCAGTTCAGCGTGGTGTAATGCCCGGTGTAAAAGGCGATGCGATAACCGAAGGTCCTCAGCGCCGCCTGGTAGTCCAGGCTGGGCACGGATTCGTTGATCATCTGGAGCAGTTCGTATTCGACCTGGAACTTGGTCTTGCCCTTTTTATAGTCGAACAGTTTGAAATAGCCCTGCTTGGGCGGTTCGCCGGTTTGGATGATCGAACCGTCGGCCGTTTTGAGTTCATGGCCCATGGACTCGGACAGATCGACGAGGAGTTCGAAGCCGTCCACCTTTTTGATCAGTTTGGCCTGGAGCGGGGCCGGAATGGCCAGTGTGGCGGCCAGGGCGGCGACGATCAGTCCGAGGAACAGGCGTCGGGTCGTTCTCATGTGAACCTCCTGATGGATGTGGTTGTAAATTTTAGATGAAAGCTGTTTATTCGAACGGGCCGTATCGCGGCCGAGCCGTCCGCTCCCCATGTCCATGGGAAACGAGCCGCTGGCCGGGCCGCTGACTTTTGATTAAAAAACGCTTCGGCCCGGAATGTCAACCCCGGAAAGAATCATGGGGTGAGAACGGCTCAGCCGCGCCACGGCCGGCGGCCATGCATTGGCTGCCAATCCGGTCACCCGAACGGCCTCCGGCCGCGCGGGCGTCTGTAACCCAATATGTCCCTGTTCATTGTAATGGTTACGTCCAGATTGCTCTTGACATCGAAGGGAGGCTGGAAAATGATAGGCCAACCATGTTTCAGCGGCGACACAGCCGATCAACATCATCAAGAAAGGACGAAAGCACATGGAATTTCAAGGCAATGTAGCGGTCATCACCGGGGGGGCCTCCGGGCTGGGAGAGTCTTGCGCCCGCATGCTGGTGGACCGGGGATCCAAGGTTTCCCTGCTGGACCTGAACGCGGACAAGGGCGAGGCCCTGGCCAAGGAACTGGGCGACGGGGCCATCTTCTGCATGTGTGACGTGACCGACGAGGCTGCGGTGGCGGCGGCGGTAGCCAAAACCATGGACGCCTTCGGGGCCATCCATTTCGATATCAACTGCGCCGGCGTGGGCTGGCCCGCGAAGATTCTGGGCAAGGGCGGCCGGATCGACATGAACATATTCCAGAAGGTCGTCACCATCAACCTGTTCGGGACCGTCATCGTCATGTCCCAGTGCGCGGAGCAGATGGTCAAGAACCAGGGCAACGCGGACGGGGAAAAAGGCGTCATCATCAACACGGCGTCGGCCGCGGCCTTTGAAGGCCAGATCGGCCAGGCCTCGTACTCGGCCTCCAAGGCGGGCCTGGTGGGCATGACCCTGCCCGTGGCCCGCGAGTTTGCCGACTACGGGCTGCGCATCTGCACCATCGCCCCCGGCCTGTTCGACACGCCGCTGCTCGGCGCCCTGCCCGAACACGTCAAGGATTCCCTGGGCAAGATGGTCCCCTTCCCCAAACGGCTGGGCGTGCCCATGGAGTACGCCAAGCTGTCCATGCAGATCATCGAAAACGCCATGCTCAACGGCGAAACGATCCGCCTGGACGGCGCCATCCGTATGGCGGCCAGGTAGTCTCTCTGTAAAAATCGGCCATTCGGGCCGGCGGCCGCCGATCGGCCGCCGGACCCCCGGGCCCGACCTTTGCTTCCCGCGCCGTCCGGCGGTGCGAACTGACAACGGAAACAAACCCATGAACGAGTTTTCGATCTCGCGGCATTACGAAACCGCCGGGCGGCTTCGAACGACGCACGAGACCCGCCGGGGACGACCGGCGAGGCGGTCATGATTCCCGAAAGCGCCCTGCGCCGGGTCACGGACCACATCTGGTACTTCGACTCCCGCCAGGCCGGAGCCCTGGTCGTATCCGGCCTCTACATCATCGCCGGCGACGGCCTGACCCTGGTCGAAACGGGCACGTCCCTGGTGGCCCCGGGACTTTTGGAGGCGGTGGACCGGATCGGGTTCAAGGAGAAGGACCTCAAGCGGATCGTCCTGACCCACATCCACCTGGACCACGGCGGGGCCACGGGCTGGCTGGTCCAACGCCTGCCTCACCTGCGGGTCTTTGTCCACGAACGGGGAGCCCGGCACATCGTGGACCCGTCCGTTCTCCTGGAGAGCGCCAAGGTCCTGTACGGGACCCTGGAAGCCATCGAGGAGGTTCACGGCCGGATTCTGCCCGTGCCGGCGGGCAATGTCACGCCGGTCCTGGACTCGGAAATCGACCTGGGCCGCGGGATACGTCTGCGGACCTTCGACGCCCCGGGCCACGCCCCCCACCACCTCGGTTCATACGAACCGGACAGCGGATGCGTCTTCACCGGTGAGGCCCTGGGGCACTACTACCCGGAATGGGACCTGATCGGACCGGCCGTGGCTCCCCCCAGCTTCGACTACGAGGTCTCCCGGGAAACGATCCGGAAGATCGGAGACCTGCGCCCCCGGACCATCTGCTTTTCCCAATACGGACCCCACGCCCGGCCGGCCGAGGCGATCCAGGCGGCCCTGGACCGTCTCGATTCGGATTTCCAGCGGGTCAAGGCGTGTTTCGAACAGGGGCTGGACTCGGAGGGCGTCATCGCGGAAATGGAACGAGAGTACCTGACCGGCCGGGACGCATCCGCCCGACAGGCCCTGGTCATGCTCCGCTCCATGGTCCTGGGCTACGAATTCTACTTCCGCCGCCGGGGCCTTCTGGACTGACTCCGCGCCGATCAGTCCTTGGCGTGCTTTTCGATCTCAGCCCTGGCCATCTGGTTGACCATATCGGCGAACTCCTTACGCGACATGA
>JAHJTB010000152.1 GCA_018830135.1 Pseudomonadota bacterium
TTCCATTTTCTGGGCCTGGAGCAACTGTTTTTGCAGATTTTCCCTTTCCGCCTCCGCCCGTTTCTGTTCGCTGATATTCCGGGTGATGGAAAGGCTGCAGGGAACGCCCCTCAAAGAGATGATCCGGGCCGACATCAGTCCCGCGGTCAGACTGCCGTCCTTCATCCTGAACTGAAATTCCAGGTTATCGCAAGACCCTTTTTCCCGGAGGATGGAGATCAGCCTTTCCCGGTCGGCGGGGTCATGCCAGATGTTGATTTCCAAGGACGACTTGCCGACCGTTTCTTCCGGTGTATAACCGGACAGACGGCAGAAGCCCTCGTTGACTTCCAGATAGCGACCGTCTTCCATCCGATTGATGCTGATGGCATCCGGATGGGTATTAAAGGTCAGCCTGAGTCTTTTCTCACTTTCCTGGACCGCTTCTTCCGCCCGCTTTCGATCGCTGATATACCGGGCGATGGACAAGATGGCCGGGCGGCCTTTGTATTCGAATACACTCGCACTGCTTTCGACGGGAATCCGACGGCCGTCCTTGGCCACGTGTACGGTTTCGAAAACCGCCCGCCCGTTTTCCAGCAGTTGTCTGCCTCGGGTGCGAACCGTTTCTTCCAGTCCATGAGCACCGATATCCAGAGGAGAAAGAGAGAGAAGTTCCTCGCGGGTATAGCCCAGTCTTTTGCAGGCCACTTGGTTGACATCCCAAAAGCGGCCGGGTAGTCCATCTTCGTTCAGGCCGTGGATAAACAAGGCGTCATTGCTGCCATCGAACAGGAGACGATAGGTGGATTCGCTCTCCAGCAGCGCGTCTTCGGCCCGCTTGCGATGGATGATCCCCGCGATCAGATTGGCCAGGCTGGCGGACAGGGGCAGGATGTGTTCGTCGAGAAGAACGGCTGACGGGCTGGCCAGGGACAGGGCGCCGATGACCCGCGATCCGGCAAGCATGGGCAGGCAGACGAATGTCCGGACCTTGAGGGAGCGCAAGGCCTCCGAGGCGTACTCCGGCCGGTCCATGGCCCGCGTCTCGACCAGGGGCCGGCCGGTCCGGATCACGACCCCTGACAGGGTCTGGGTGACCGGCACTCTCAGGGCCATGTCTTTTACGGGCCCGGGAATTACCGTCGACGCGGCAAACTCCATTTCCTGCCGGGTCTCATCGTAGTACTCGATGGAGACGATGGGAAAGCCGACGGCCGCGGCAACCTCCCGGGCGATCACTTCCAGCATGGCGGAAAGCGGCTGGTCGGACAGGGCGATCCCGGATATCCGGTGCAGGGCTTCGAGTTCCCTGTTGCGCGTGGCCAGGGCCATTTCCGCCTGTTTGCGCTCCGATATGTCCGTCATGGTGCCGACCATGCGGCCCGGGCGTCCGTCGGCGTCCCTTTCCACGACCCGGCCTCGCCCAAGCACCCATTTCCAGTTACCCCCGGCGGTTTGCAGGCGATGTTCCCTGCTCCACTGCTCTGTTTGGCCATCGAGATGGGCCTGAAGTCCCTCGAGCAGGGCCGACCGTTCGTCCGGATGAATTCTGGATTCCCAGGCCTGGTAGTTCTGCTCGTCTTGATCGAGCCCCAGCATTCGGTTCCAGGCCGGACTGTAGTAAACGTCGCCCGTGATAATATTCCAGTCCCACAGGCCGTCGGTCGTGGCTTCCGTGGCCAGGCGGTACTTTTCCTCGCTCTGCCTCAAGGCCTCCTCGGTCCGCTTGCGCCCGGTGACGTCCTGGAACGTTCCCCTGAGCATGACCACCCGGCCATCGACGGTTTCCGGCCGGCATATGGTCCGGGTCCACAAGTGCTCGCCTCGGGCGTTGATAAAGCGCACCTCCAGGTCATATGGCTCTCCGGACTCGAGGGCCCGAATGAAGGCACCGGCAATCTTTTCTCTTTCATCAGGATGGAAAGCGTCCATGGACTCCGCCAATGACGGCACATGGTCCAAAGCGACCCCGTAAATCCGATGGGTCTCTTCCGTCCATTTTATCGTTTCGCTTTGGGGATCGAACTCCCAGCCTCCCACTTTGGCCATCCGCCCGGTGGAGTTGAGGAAGCGCCGGCTGTCATGCAAGGCCTTTTCCGCCCTGCTCCGCTCGGCATCGAGCCTGGCCGCGTATAAGGCCATCTCCAGGGTGATTTTGAGATCGCGATCCTGAAAGGGTTTGAGCAGGTAACCGAAGGGATAGGTCGGTTTGGCCTTTTCAAGATGGCCGGTGTCCGCATAGGAGGTCATATAAACGATGGGGATGCCCAGTGTATCCCGGATGAACCCGGCCGCATCGATCCCGTCCGTGTTTCCCTTGAGAACGATGTCCATGACGACCAGGTCGGGCTTGCGCCGGGCAGCCAGTTCCAGGGCTTCCTCGCTGGTGACCGCCTTGCCGCAGACGAAATACCCAAGTTGTCCGAGGCGACCTTCGAGATCATCGGCGATGATGACCTCGTCCTCGACGATGAGTATCCGAACCTTGGGCTCATGGTCGAAAGGCATACGGGAACTCCGCAAATCCATAAATTGTTTTCACTGATTGTATCTTGCCGATTTTCAAACAGCGCCGCATCGTCCGGCTCGAGAGCGGCATTTCAATACGTTTCGTGCGATCAACTTCGCGCAATGCTGTATATTTTACGTGCCCGAATCAAAGTATGCATCGAAAATTTGCACGTCAAGCGAAATCGTCCAAGGAGGCCGCCCCGGTAATTCATTTACTAAACCACCGGCTCTGCCGTTTCCCAGGGTAGCAGTAATGGAATTTTTCTGGTACTGCCTTGCTTGTATCAGACGGTTGCCAGTTAGAAGAAAGCTCTGGGCCTTATGAGTCCTATCCCCCTCACCCCGACCCTCTCCCTCAGGGAAAGGGCTAGGGTGAGGGTCTTTAATTATCTGTTCGAATCTTTTTCGCTACTCGTTAGGCTTTGCTTGGCGCGAGGCGACATATACCGAGCCCTTCGGCCCCTTGGGGCCTTCCTCATACCATCGGCTCTGCCGGTGGTCACTGATTGGGGGGCGGCTGCAATCCACCATGCCCGCGTCAATGAATGGACAACAGTCCGGCATGGTATGCGGTGAGGTCCCAGGGGCCGATGGTTGGGACGATGTTCCCGGCGCCGAGGCCCGGCACGGGTCTCCGGTCCTTCCGGCCGGGTCCCTCGGACAGGCAGGTCTTGCCAGCGGGCGGCGGCCGGTTTACAATGGCCCGAAACGCGGCCTGTTGACCTCGGCCGTCGGGAGCGGGTAACCATGCTGGAACTGCTCGAGGACTTTTTTTTCATCGAACGCGGTCTGCTCAACGGCAACCACTTTGTCTGGCGCGGGCCGGAACCGGTCCTGATCGACACGGCCTATGTGAGCGACTTCGACCAGACCCGGGAGCTGATCGAGTCTCTGGGGGTGGACCTGCCCCGGGTGGGCCGGATCGTGAACACCCATAGCCACTGCGATCACGTGGGGGGGAACCGCCGGATTCAGGAGCTTTCCGGCTGCCGGATCGCCATGCATTACATTGGAAAGCATTTCATCGACACGCGGGACGACTGGTCCACCTGGTGGCGCTACTATGCCCAGGACGCGGATTTCTTCGACTGCCAGGAGGGGCTTCGGGACGGCGACATCCTGACGGTCGGGCCGCACGAGTTCGAGGTCTTGCATACCCCGGGCCATAGCGCGGACGGCCTGATGCTTTACCATCGGCCGAGCCGTCTGCTGATCTCCGCGGACACTCTCTGGGAAAAAGACATGGCCGTCCTGACCCAGCGGGTGGAGGGAAGCCGGGCGGTTTTCCTTTGGCTGGCCACCCTGGACCGCCTGTCCGCCCTGGAGATCGACCGGGTCTGTCCGGGCCACGGCCCGCCGTTCGAGGATGCCCAAGGGGCCATCGCCCGGACCCGGCGACGCCTGGAGCGTTTTTTGGACGACCGGACCCGGATGGGGCCCGACCTTTTGAAAAAGATACTGATCTATACCCTGTTCATGCGTGGGCCCCTGGAAACGGACCGTCTTTTTTCCATGGTCATGGCCCCGCCCTGGTTCAGGGAGACCGTGGACCTGTATCTGGGCGGGGACTATCGGTCCCGCTTTGATGAGATCATCGACGAGCTGGTCAGGCGGGGCCTGCTCGAAAACCGCGGCGGCCTGATCACTCCAACCGGCCGGCCGTGATACCGGACCGAACAAGAGGACATATGGAAATATTTACCCACCAGTCGATCGACCCGGCACTTTGCGGCCGTCCCGTAACGCTCGAAGAAGGCTTCAGCCGGGTCGAACTGAAAACCACGGCGCAGATGGCCGTGGACTCATCCGGCCTGATTCACGGCGGCTTCATCTTCGGCCTGGCCGACTATGCGGCCATGATCGCGGTCAATCACCCCCACGTGGTCCTGGGGGCGGCGGAAGTCAAGTTCGTCAAGCCGGTCAAGGCCGGCCAGACGGTTTCGGTCGAGGCCAAAGTCGTGTTCAAGGACGGAAAAAAGCACCAGGTCGCGGTCACGGGCCGCCGGGCCGATGAAACGGTTTTTCAGGGTGATTTCACGTGCTTTGTGCTTGGCAAGCACGTTCTGGGCTGAGTATTAAACCCGAATTTTGCAGTTGTCTTCTGCTGCGGCGTCGAAATGCGTGCTGCAACGCTCGTTTCCCGTTTTTCGGCCTCGACGTATCGCATAATACGCCTGCGGCCAAAAATCGGTCCAACTTCGCGTTTCGCTAGGCATATCGACGCCTCGCCACGAACCCAACCGCAAGATTCGGGTTGAAAAAACCGGGCCCGTGACCGATGGTCACGGGCCCGGTTCGGGGAGAGCCGGCCGTTCGGCCGGATTAAAAGTTCCAGGTATCGAAAAAATCCCGGTTATTGATGGTGATGATCCGGTTCATGGCCACAGCCTTGGCCAGGGCCCAGGAGCGTCGGGCCAGAAAACTGACCCCGGCCATGCGGCCCACCTGCCGGGTCATCAGATAGTTGCCCCATATATCGTGCTTGAAATTGTTGTTGAGCGCTTTGAAGAAACTCATGGTCTTCCCTCCTGCTTTGACCCGTCTTGCCCTGATTGGGAGCAAACCGCGTGCCAGCCTGGCCGGGGTGAAGTTTCCCGTGGATAATTTAATAAATTTCAATTAAATATCAGATACTTATATTTATACAGTTCGACGGGGTCGGGTCATGGCCCGGTTGTTCGCCAATATTCCGACATGTCACAGAAAAGACAACCGACAATTTTTCGACACATGCGGTCCCGTATGATGCATCGGAAATACCCGGGTTGATGACGGGATACTTCACCCCGGATATGGTAGTCGGGCTGGGTGCGCGTCGTGGAACCCGACTGCCATATCCGGGATAAATCTTCCGGGCTACAACTCGAATACCGGTCCGGGGGTGCGCTGGCAGGCGGCGATGAGGCCGAAACCTCGTGACGACGGGGTCAGGGCCGATCCGATGCATTCGAGGGCCAGTTCCGGCAGGTTGTTGACCTCGCTCAGGTGGGCCAGGACGACCTGGCGCAGGTCGCGGTCGGCGATTTGGACCAGGAGTTCGGCCGAGTCGTGGTTGGAGAGGTGTCCTTTCCGGCCGCGGACCCGGGTCTTGAGGTGCCAGGGGTAGGGTCCGTTCATGAGCATGTCCGGATCGTGGTTGGCTTCGAGGACCAAGGCCCGGCATCCGGCGAGGTGTTCCCGGACCAGGGCCGTGGCCGCGCCCAGGTCGGTGGCCACGCCGATTTTTGCGTCTTTATGGCGGAAGGTGAAGCCGGCCGGATCGGCGGCATCGTGGGACTGGGAGAAGGGATGAATCTCGAGGTCGCCGACGACGAGTTCCTCGCCGGTGCTGAAGAGCCGGTGTTCGAAGCGGCCCAGGATTCCGTTGGTGGCTTCCAGGGTGGATGGGTTGAGGTAGACCGGAATGTTCCACATTCGGGCCGCCACGCCGACGCCGGCCACGTGGTCCCGGTGTTCGTGGCTGACCAGGATGGCCTTGAGGCGGGCCGGGTCCAGTCCGGCCGCGGCCATCCGGCGTTTGAGGTCCTTGCCGGATAGTCCCGAGTCGAGCAGGATGGCGGTATCGGCCGCTTCGATCCAGATGGCATTGCCTTTGCTGCCGCTGGCCAGGGTACAGAGTCGAATGGCGGTTTTCCTCCTTGCCCTAGGTGGGGCGAAACGGAATCGAGGACGGGGAAAGGAATCCGGCCGGCCGGCCCGGTCCTTCAGTCCCGCATGTTCAGGGGGTCTCCGACCGGGAGCCCCAGTTCCCGGGCCCTCAGGACCCGGCGCAGCAGCTTGCCGCTTTTGGTTCTGGGCAAGACGTCCAGGAAGGTCACTTCGGCCAGGGGAATGTCCGGAGACAGGTTGGCCCGGACGAACTCCTTGATTTCCTGGGCCAGCCGGGCCGAGGCGGTCTGACCCATCAGGAGGGTGACAAAACCCTTGATCCGGACCTCGTTGGTGGGCATGGTTTTGGAGATGACGGCTGCTTCGGCCACGGCGGGGTGCCGGCAGAGGACGTGTTCGACCTCGTAGGGACCGATCATCTGCTGACCGACCTTGATCAAGTCGTCGTTGCGGCCCATGTGGAAGAAATAGCCTTCCTCGTCCCGGACGGCCATGTCTCCGGACAGGAACCAGCCCGGGACGCGGAAGTAGTATTGATATCGGTCGTCGTCCTGCCAGATGCCGGCCATCATGGCCGGCCAGCCCGTTTTCAGGGCCAGTTCGCCCATGGTCAGGATCGGCTGGACTTCGCCGTTCTCGTCCAGAATGGCCGCTTCGACGCCGGGCACCGGCCGTCCCATGGAGCCGGGCTTGGTATCGAGGGCCGGAAAGTTGGCCAGGCAGATCATGCCGGTTTCGGTCATCCACCAGGTCTCGTGGGGCACCCGTTTGAGGGCCCGCTTGCACCAGTAAAACATGTCCGGTCCGAGGGACTCCCCGACCGTGGCCAGGTGCCTCAGGCAGGCCATGTCGTATCGGCCCGGGAGGTCGTCACCGGCTTCGGCCAGTTCCTTGACGTGGGCCGGGGTGGTGTAGCAGACGGTGACCCCGTGCCGTTCAATGGTTCGGTACCAGTTCGAGGCGGAGAAGGGACTGCCCTGGACCACCGAGGTCACGCCGCGGAGCCAGGGCGCGAAGGCTCCGTACACGGTTCCGGTGACCCAGGCCGCGTCGCAGTCCGTCCAGAGCACGTCGCCCGGATTGAGGTCCAGGACGAAACGAGCGGTGAGCAGGTGACCGACCATGTCCCGGTGGCAGTGGATCACGCCCTTGGGCGGCCCGGTGGACCCGGAAGTGAAGAGCAGGTACAAGGGGGTATCCTGGTCGACCCATTGGGTCGGAAACTCGGTCTCGATGCCGGGGAGGAGGTCCTTGACGATCAGTTCCCGGTCGAACAGGCCCGGCGCCGGCCCTCGGGTCAGGAAGACCATCTCGACGCCGGTCATGGCCTCGGCGGGCAGGCGCTCGATCAGGTCCGGCGAGGTGAGGACGGCCTTGGGCCGGCCGTCCCGCAGGCGGACTTCGAGTTCGCCGTAATTGAAGGTCGAGTACAGGGGCGAGGATATGGCGCCCATACGGGCGCAGGCCAGAAGGGCAATGTAGATTTCGGGGCTGGGGGGCAGAAAGACGAAGAGGCGGTCTGCGGCCTCAAGTCCCTGGTTTCGCATGAGATGGGCCCAGCGGCTCGATTCCTGCTTGAGTTGGCGGAACGAAAAGCTGTCGACCAGGCTGGCCTTTTCAAAGACCAGGGCGGTCCGGTCCGCGGTTTCCGGGTCCTCGACCCAGCGGTCCACGGCCTCGTGGGCGATGTTGATCCGGCCGGTTTCGGACCAGGTAAAGGCGCCGGCCGCATCCGTCCAGGAAAAGGCGGCGGTTTCGGCGGCGTAGTCCTTGAGATTGGCCCGAGGGTTTTGGGCCGGTATGCGCGCCTTCATGATGCACCCACTTCGGCAACGGCGGCGTCCGTCCAGATTCCGAATTCGGCGTGGACCCGGGCGGCCCGGGCGGCCATGTCCGCGCCGGCCGGGGTGGTGGTTTCCTGGATCTCTCCGGGATAGGCCTTGCCCAGCAGGGCGTCGAGGACCTCGTGAACCGAGGCGGCCAGGGCCGGCAGGTCGTATCCGCCTTCGAGGGCCAGGAGGACCGGGGGGCGGCCGTTCTCCTCGCGCAGGTCCATGATCAGCCGGGTCAGTCGGCCGAAGGCCCGTTCGGTCAGGCGGGCGTGTCCCATGGGATCGGCGCCGTGGGCGTCGAAGCCGGCGGCGACGAGGATCAGCTCGGGCCGATAGCGCCTGACGACCGGCCCCAGTATCTCCCGGTAGCAGTGGACGATGTCGTCGTCTTCCATGTTCTTGGGGATGGGCACGTTGATCGTATAGCCCAGTCCGTCCCCCTGCCCGGTCTCCTCCCAGTCGCCCGTGGCGGGATAGGAGCTGAGATAGTGGGAAGAAAAATACAGAACGCGAGGGTCTTCATAAAATAGCTGCTGCAGGCCGTTGCCGTGATGGATGTCCCAGTCGACGATGAGGATGCGGCCGAGGGAGAAGCCTTGCAGGGCCTTGCGGGCCGCGATGCCCAGATTGTTGAAGATGCAGAATCCCAGGGCCCGGTCCTCCACTGCGTGGTGGCCGGGGGGGCGGACGAAGGCAAATACGGAATCGCACCGTCCGGTCATCAGGGCCTCGAGGGCTTTGAGGCATCCGCCCACTGCCAGCCAGGCCGCCAGGTAGGTCATATTGCTGGCCGGCGTGTCCGGGGCCAGATGCGTGAACTCGCGTTCGGCGGTTTTCATGACCTTTTTGATGTAGGTGGGTGTATGGACCAGTTCCAGTTCGTCCATGGTCGCCAGGTCGGCCTGGATATGGATCAGGCCGGAGGCGAAGTCCCGATCCAGCATGGCGTGGATGGCTTTGAGCCGGTTGGGGTGTTCCGGATGAATCAGACCGGTTTTGTGTTCCAAAAAGCGATCGTCCCGGATGATGCCCACCCGGTGCGCGTCGGTTGCTTTCATCGTTGGTTACTTCCCGCGTCGTTCAGGCCTAAACCCGAATGTTGCAGCTGTCTTCTACCGCGGCGTCGAAATGCGTGCTGCAACGCTCGTTTCCCGATTTCCGGCCTCGACGTATCCAATGATACGCCCGCGGCCCAAAACCGGTCCAACTTCGCGTTTCGCTAATGATTTCTCGACCTCGCTACGGAACCCGGTGAGAAATCCGGGCCAAAGGCGACAAGAAGCAA
>JAHJTB010000153.1 GCA_018830135.1 Pseudomonadota bacterium
GAAGCCCGGGAAAAGGCTTTCGAGGCGGCAGGCCCTAGAAACCGGGCATCCCGCCGAACCCTCTGACCACCCAGTAGAACTGGGTCATGATGACGATAACAATGTTGGCGACGATCCACAAGGGAAGACCCACTCGCACATAGTCCTTCGGCTCGAGGTATCCGCTGGCGTAGACGATGGCGTTGGGCGGAGTGCCGATGATCAGGACGTAGGCAAAGGAGGACGCGATGGCCGTGGCCATGGCCATGAAAGGCAGGAAGGCCGTACCGGGATGCACCAGGCCGGCCATGTTCAAGGTGATCGGCCCCACCGCAGCCGCCGCCGGCCCGTCGGCCATGAGGTTGGTGATGATGGCCGTCAGGCCGTTGGAAGTCAGCATGAGCGGGATGCCTGAATCCATGCCCAGGGGGGCCAGGAATTCGATGGCGCTCCGGGCCAGCCAGAAGACCGCGCCGGTCCGGTCCAGGATGCGGCCGAAAATCATGGCCCCGGCATAAAGCCAGACTACGCCCCAGTCTACCTTTTCCTGGTAGTCCCGCCAGTTGACCACGCCGGCGAAGATGTAGGCCACGGCGCCGCCCACGGCGATCACGCCGATGCCCAGGCGGACCGGAATGATGCCGCTGGTGTAAAGCGACTTCTCCGTGAACCAGCCCGTGACCATGACCACGAAGATGATGATGGCCCAGATCTGCTGCCGGCTCCAGCCCCCCATCTTGCCGATCTCGGTCTTGAGGTGCTCCATGGCCGGGGCCAGGGACATGACCCGGGGTTTGAAGCGCCAGTTGATCAGGAACCAGGTCACGGGAATCATGATGATGACAAAGGGGAAGCAGTAGGTCATCCACTGGAAGTATCCGATGTCGACTCCGAACATGTCGGTCAGGTAGGTCATCATGATCACGTTGCGGGCCCCGCCGGAAGGCGCGCCCGGGCCGCCGATGTTGCAGGCCATGGCGATGGTGATCATGAGCATCTTGGCCAGTTCGGGGTCTTCAGGCACTTCGTCGGTCAGGCTGTTCTGGTAGAGCAGCATGCCGATGGGCAGGAACATGGCCGCCAGGGCGTGGTCGGAGATAAAGGCGGCCAGGGGCGAGATGATGATGAAGAAGATAAGGGTGATCCAGCGGACGTTGGGCACGGCCAGTCGCTTGAAGATCATCATGCAGACCCGCTTGTCCACGCCGGTCTTGACAAAGGCCGCGGCGAACATCAGGCTGCCCATGATAAACCAGCAGGCGTCGCTCCAGTAGAGCATGGTCACCTCTTCCCGGTCCACCACGCCGGCCCCCACAAAGGCCAGGCCGATGAAAAAGGCCACGATGGGCAGGGGGATGCACTCCGTGAAAAAACAGATGACCACGAAGGCGGTCACGGCAATGGCCACCTTGATCTGCCAGGCCCCCTTGTCGGCCAGGGCCCGGTTCTTCTTGTCCAGGTCCTCGTACTTGAGGTCCTTGGATTTGAGCTTGGCCGATCTTTCCATGAGGGCGCGATAGCCTTCGTCGGTCATTTGATCCTTCATGAAGGCCAGGGCCCGGTCGAGGTTCTTGGCGTCGGCGTTGACTCCGTTTTTCCGGCACCATTTCTGGTCGACCTTCAGGAAGCCGCTTCGTTTCATGGCCCCCATGTTCATTCGTTTTTCCATGATGTCCGCGGTCATGACCTGCCATTGTTCGGCGTCGGCCAGGCCGGTCTTGAACAGTTCCTTGGTGATGGCGTTCTTGACGACCTTGGGTGAAACATCGTATTCGACGGCCACGTCCTTCATGCTGTATGGCGCGGGTATCGCCAGCAGGACGATGAAGGCCATAACCGGTATGATGAAAAGCTTCCAGTCGACGTATTTATCGTAACCGGTGGCTTTTTTCTTTGCTTTGGCTGCCATCTTTCCCGACTCCCTCCTTGAGCGGCTGATTCATCCGCCTATGTGAAACCCGGTTTCCACTGAAACCGGGTGTCAGTTTTCCAGTATGATTCGGGCCAGTTCGAAAAAGACCTCCTGCTCCCGAACCACGCCGATCACTTTGTCGCCCCGTTTGACGACCAGCCGCCGGCTTTCTTCCTTGTAGAGCATGTCGGCCGCTTCCATCAGGTTGGCGTTCTCGTCGATACCCGGAGGCGGGGGCGACATGATGTCGCCGACCTTTTTCTTGCCCAGGTCCCTGGCCTGCTTGGTGAACAGCCCGGTCCAGAACATGGCGGAATACTCCATGCTGAAGGCCATCGAGGGTTTGGGGGCCGAAAGATAGGCGGGGCGGAGTCCCTCGATCAAATCCATGATCGATAGCACGCCAACCAGATCGTTCTTCCCGCCCATGACCAGAATGGAGCGGTGGCCGGTCTGCATGAGTCGGCTGGTCGAGATCAGACTCATGAAAGACCGGTTCAGCTTTTCGATCCCTTCCCGGATACTGCTCTCCGGGCCCACGGTCGTGTATTCCTCGACCGGGATCATCACGTCCCGGGCCCGTTTCTCGGTCTGCTTCTCCTTGCGCCCAATGGAATAAGCGTCCTTGATCCGGGCCGCCAGCCGGTCGATGTCGCACGGTTTGCTCAAATAATCGAAGGCGTCCTTTTCCAGCGACTCGAGGGCGGATTCCTCCCCGCCGTGACCGGTCAGCATGATGACCTGGATATCCGGGTCGATCCGCTTGATTTCGGCCAGGGCCTGGTGGCCGTCCATGCCGGGCATCCGGATGTCGAGCACGACCACGTCGTGCCGGTCGGATTTCAATATGGCGACGGCCTCTTCCCCGGTGCCGGCCACCGTGGTCAGATAGCCCCGCCGGTTGAGTATCCGCGAGGTGGTCTCACGAAACTGGACCTCGTCGTCAACCATCAGAACCTTGATTTTATCCATCCCTTGCTACCCCTTCCTTACTGGCTGCCGGCCCGCTTCCTATCCGGGACGCGGGCTCAGGTCTCATCGGTCTGCTTCAGAATCTCCCTCGGGGACTTCATGTAGGTCCTCGACTGGGCCATGCGGATTTTCTGTTCATGGAGCTGCATTTTTTCGTACGCTTCCCTGGCCTTGCCGATCAGGTCGTCAATGTCGCAGGGCTTCATCAAATAATCGAAGGCGCCGGCCTTGAGTCCTTCGATGGCCGACTCCACAGTCGCGTTTCCGGTCAGCATGATGACTTCGATCATGGGCCAGAGCCGCTTGATCTCCTTGAGCGTGGCCACGCCGTCCATCTCGGGCATTTTCACGTCCAGGATGACCACGTGGATGGGCCGGCCGGCGAGAAGGCTGAGGGCTTCGCGGCCGCTGCCGGCCACGTCCACGGTCAAGCCCTTTCTGGACAACACCTTTTGGGTCGTTTCCAGAAAACGCGTCTCGTCGTCCACCAGTAAAAGCTTCATGTCCGTCATAGCGTTTCCTCCTGAATTTTACCCGGATACAGCAGTTGGATTCTGCCGCGGCGCCGAACATGCGGGGCCGGCGCGTTCCCCGCGGCCTGCCGCGGGGTTGGCCCGCCGACTAAACAAATGAGCTTTCCCCTGACATGTCGGCGCCTCGCTGCTAAACCAACTGCAATATCCGGGTTTAAGCAGTCTTGTTACCGGAGCCCCGCATCCGTCAGACCTTGGGCAGCCGGATAAAAAACGTCGTTCCCCGGCCCGTCTCACTCTTGACTTCCATGTGGCCGCCCATCTTTCCGACAATGCCGTAACATATGGACAGGCCCAGTCCCGTCCCCTTGCCCACCGGCTTTGTGGTGAAAAACGGGGTGAAAATCTTCTCCATGTCCTCCGGGCTTATCCCCCCCCCGTTATCTTGAACCGACAGAACGACCTCACCGTCCGTAACCGGGGCGGCGGATACAACCAGCTCGCCTCCACTGGGACCGTGCCGTTCCACGATGGCGTATATGGCATTGTTGAGCAGGTTGACCACGACCTGCTCCAATTGACTGGCGTCGCCCGTAATCAAGGGGGTCCCCTCGTCAATCTCGACGGCCACGTGGATGCCTTCGACATTGGCCTTCCGCTTGACCAGGGTGATGATCTCGGGGACAAAAACCTTCAGGTCGATCTCCCGGATCGAGGACTCCTTTTTCCGGGCGAACTTGAGAATCCCCTGGGTGATTCCACCGGCCCGATCCACCTGAAACTTGATCTGGTCGAGGGAGTCATGAATCTGGGCCAGGTCCTCCGAAGGCGGGACGTCTCCCCGTTCTTTCATGTCCTCAAGAATCGTCTCGATCAGCGTCTGCTCGGACCGGATGATCTGCAAGGGATTGTTGATTTCGTGGGCGAATCCGGCGGACATCTCCCCGATTTCGGCCAGACGGCCGGCAACGATGAGCTGGCGCCCCAGTTCCTCTTTTTCCGTGTCGATATGCTCCATCTCCCCAACGAGGCGGCGGGAGACGTAGAGGGCCAGCGAAACGATCATCAGCCCCCCGACCAGAATGACCAGGATGACCAGATATGCGATCCGGTTGAGGTCCTTGAACGCTTCGGCCTTTTCCTGGCGGGCCACCAGCAGCCAGTCCTTGTTCTTCAACCAGGTAGCCGCATACAGAAACGTCTCACCCTGAGCGTCCTTGCGGACGGTCGATTCGACCGCGAGATTGACGGGCGGCATTGTTTCCAGGGTCGGGTCCTTGGACATCAGGTCGCCTCCGGACCGGCGCTGGGTCTGGAAACGGCCCTCCATGTTCAGGATGTAGGCCTCCCCGGTCTTGCCGACCCGGATTTTTTCGACCACGTTTTTGAAAATCGACGTGTCGATGGTCGCCCGCAGAATCCAGGTCCGGTCCCCGGTCTTTTTTACGACCGCGATGATGAAATGGGGGATGTTTCGATATCCCAGGAAGACGTCGCTGATATACAGCCCGTCCTTGAGGACCTGCCGGAACCAGGGGGCATCGGCGTAGTTCTTACCGGCCAGGGCGTAGGGTCCGTGGTAGGCCACGTGAACACCCGTCTGATTGAACACGCCGAAATCGGTAAACGCCGCCGACTTTTTCTGAAGATTCTCGAAGACCTGGCTCATGGTTTCCGGCTTGATCAGTTCCAGGATGTCGTACGAGTCGGCGGCGAACTGAAGATCGGATTCCCGCTCACTCAAAAACGAGTCGACGATCTGGCGGTGATCCTCGACGATGCGGGCCATTTTGGCCATGGTGGTGTTCTGAGCCGTCGTGATAAAATAATAAGAACCGATTATCAACAGCAGGACAAATGGAACAGCCGGCACCACAAGCATGCTGGCCAGTATTTTCCGTCCCAATAGATGATAGTGATTGTCCTTCAATGCCTTTTTCCTCCGGTCCGCTCCGGCAGACCCGGGCGTCCGTATCGTTTGAAGCTCCCGCGTCCCGTCGCCCGCTTTCCCCTTGACTCGTTTTCCGGCAAGCCGTTCCCTTTTTCTTTCCCAGGATGCATTCCGATTGATGGCCATGACCGGGAGGCAGCCCCTGATTGTTACCTTCCTGGGTGATGTGAGGGCCCTGGCTCAGGTCCTCCGAAGGTTGTTAGTGGATAGAGCAAGAGACATGCCAAGGCCCGTTCGACTTCACGATATTCAACTATTTGATTAATTTGCATATTTTAAACAGAGACCGTGTTTGCCCCAGGCGGGTCGTGCCCAACTGCCAGCTTTTTTTACAGCCTGTAAAACATCACCCTGCCACTTGACCCGGTTGGTTCGGAGCAGTATGTAGGGATATGGGATGAATGAAACCGGGACATCCGGACCGGCGGCTTCATGGGAATACGATGGACGTACTGCCTGTTGTGGTGATCATTTCAGTTCTGGGTCCGATCATCGGTTCGGTCATCGGCGTGGCCAGGAAACCGTCCCCGGGGTACATCTGCAACATGCTCTGTTTCGCCTCCGGTGTGATGCTGGGCGTGTCCTTCCTCGAACTGATCCCGGAGAGCATCCGGGTTTCCTCGGTCGGTGTTTGCGCCACCGGACTGGTGATCGGTTCGTTGTTGATGTACGGTCTGGACCGATTCATTCCCCATCTGCATCCGGAACTTTGCGCCCAGGAACAAGGCTGCAACCTGCGGCGGACTTCGATCTATCTCCTGGCCGGCATTTTCATGCACAACTTTCCGGAGGGCATGGCCATCGCGATGGGCGGGGTCACCCAGACCAAGGTATCCCTGGTCATCGCCCTGGCGATCGCCATACACAACATCCCGGAAGGCGTCTGCACCTCTGCCCCGTACTACCTGGTCAGCGGATCGAGGCTGAAAGCCTTTCTGGTCTCTTCCTCGACGGCGTTACCCATCCTGGCCGGCTACCTGTTGGCCCGCCACGCATTCTCCTTTATTTCCCTCCGGACGATCGGACTGATCGTCGGCGCCACGGCCGGTCTGATGATCTACATTACGGCCGACGAACTCATTCCCTCATCCTGCGCGGGCGAAAACCACGCCACGATCTTCGCGTTGATTTTCGGCGTGATATTCGTTGTGCTGTTGGGACTGATTTAGAAACCCGACGACACATGAGGTATCCGCCGTGGCGGTGAAAACCCGCCTTGGTATGCATACGCATGAATCGTCCCGGCAGGGTACCGTAATCGGGGGGAGAATAAACTTCGGGGAGCCGCCGGCAGGAGAACGAGGAAACGGGCGTCCCGTCAGTTCACGACCCAGACGTTCTGCTTTCTGGTCAGATGAACCACCTTGTCACTGACCCGGCCCATGGCGTGTTCAAAAACTTCCGAAATGCCTCGGCGGCCGACGACGATGGTGCCGCAGTCTCCTTGTTGAGCCTGCTCGACAATGGTTTCGGCTCGACTCCGAACCCCGGTTATAGTATGAATACCGATCTTTCCGGGGTCGAATCCGGATGCGATCAGACGGTCACGGGCCTGTTCGAGACGAGGCTTCACGCTTCTCAGGTGGTCCTGAATCCAGACATCCGCGGGTTCGCTCAAGGTGCCATCCGGGAACTGCTGGAGATTCGGCATGTCCACGCCGCGGACCACGTGCAGGAGCGTGAGTTCCTGGTCCGCCCCCCGCATCAAGCGTGCGTAGAAATCGACCGCGCGGTCCGATCCGGCCGATCCGTCAAAGGCGATCAGGGCGCCGCGATTTTTCACCTTTCCCACGACGAGCCCCAGGGGGAGATTGGTCATCTTGCTCATAAGCTTGGAAGCGACACCCCCCATCAGCAGTCCCCGGATTCGGCTCGTGCCCCGGCGTCCGATCATGACCGCGTCGTAACCCCGCCAGGACTCGGCGGCGATGTCCCGGGCCACGCCGTGAATCACGTCCTGGATGACGATTTGAACGTTTGCCTCGCTGACACCGGCTGCGACGAACACCTGGCGGACCTTTTCCATGAAGCCGGTCATGCGGCTTTTCTCGGCGGCCTCCCAGGCCCCGAAGCGGTCCAGGGCGCCGCGACTCAGCGGATTGGCCTCGATATCCCAGTATGTGGCGGGAATGCGATTAAAGGCGTTGAACAGAACGACTTCCAGGTTTCCCGGCGAAATCACATCGGCCGCATATCGGACCATGGCCAGTGAATGCTCCGAGCCGTCCAGGGCCAGCAGTATCTTCATCTTCTTCCGTCCGCTCATATCGGTACCCTCGGGTTGAACGTCCGGGATCATTTCGGCACATCCCCTTCCGGATCGGTAATCTTGTCAGCGACCGGCGCCACAGCCCCCAGGCGGTGCTTTTCGAGCAGGCCGCGGACGACCTGTTTCAACTGGCCCGGGTCCCCGGTTTTCTTGACCCAGGCCTTGGCCCGCAACATCAGGGGATGGTCGGGCTCAACACCGCCAAGACTGTGAATGACGATGGGAATGAGTATCTTGTGTCTTTGCAGCAGCTCGACGGTGGCCCCCCCCTCGAGATAGGGAACGTCCAGGTCCAGTACGATCAGATCGGGCTGCTCTCCGGAATGGATGGCCTTGACGAGTTCGAAGCCGTTTTTGGCCGTTCGGACCGCGTATCCTTCACGGCTGAATTCCCGGCTAAGAAAACTCCTCACGTTCGGGTTTCTTTCCGCGATCAATAATCTGGGCACTCGTTGAGTCACCATCCGCTCCTTATTACTTGGACCGGAGATGAGCAACACTCATGCCAGCGGCGACAGGGGAGGGAAAGGTCGCATTAACCTGTTATATTAACGGATGTTTTACGACATCCGACCCGCCGGAAGTATGGATCGGACCTGTCAGTCTTTTTGACATCGTGTAAAGGCTGGTTTTTCAAGCGTGATGCCGGGTTGCCGGTCAGGAGACCGATGTGCCGATTTTCAGGTCGTATTTATTGATTTTGGACAGCAGCGTGGGGCGGGACAGGCCCAGCAGTTTGGCCGCCCGGGTCCGGTTTCCATCGGTCAAAGTCAGGGCCTCCCGGATCAGGAGGCTGCCGAAACGGTCCATCAGGGCGTCGAACACGTTGTCTCCGGTGTGTTCGGCCATCTCCTGGCGCGCCCATTCCCTGACCGCCTTTTCGATCTTTTCGTCCTCGGCCGCCGCCTTGGGTCGGGCCTGGGGTTCCCCCTGGCCGGTGCCCGGAAAAATGTCTCCGGCGCCCAAGGGGCCGCCCCGGCTGAAGATCAGGGCCTTCTGAAGCGTGTTGGCCAGTTCCCGGACATTGCCCGGCCAGGCGTAGGCCTTGAGCACGGCCTTGGCGTCATCGGTAATACCGGGATTGGTCATGGACATGTCCGCGGCGAACCGGGCCAGGAAGTAGTCCGCCAGCAGCGGGATGTCTTCGATGCGCGCCCTGAGAGGCGGGGCGTTGAGGGTTACGACTTTGAGTCGGTAATACAGGTCTTCCCGGAACCGGCCTTCGGCCACGGCGGCCTCCAGGTCCCGGTTGGTGGCGGCGATGATTCGCACGTCCACGTTGATCGGTTTGCCTCCGCCCAGCCGTTCGATGCTTCGTTCCTGGAGCAGGCGCAGTATCTTGGCCTGAATCTCGATGGGCATGTCGCCGATCTCGTCGAGAAAGACCGTCCCGCGATGCGCCTGTTCGATCTTGCCCACCCGGCGGCTGACCGCGCCGGTAAAGGCCCCCTTTTCATAGCCGAACAGCTCGCTTTCCAGGAGGGTGTCCGGAATGGCCACGCAGTTGATGATGAGAAACGGATGGTCCGCGCGCAGGCTGTGCTGGTATATGGCCCGGGCGATCAGCTCTTTCCCGGTCCCCGACTCGCCCCGGATCAGGACCGTGGCCTCGGTCGGCGCGGCCCGGCCGATGGATTTGTACAACTCCTGCATGACCGGGCTCCGGCCGATAATGGCATCCGAGGGGGCCGCGGCCGGCGAAACGTCCATCGAGACCCGCTGCCGCATGAAATGGCCCGCCTTGAGGCCCTTGTCGATCAGTTCCAGGATGGCCGGAATCTCGAACGGTTTGAGGATGAAATCAAATGCCCCCATCTTGGTGGCTTCGATGGCCATTTCGGTGTTGCCGAAGGCGGTCATGATGATGACCGGCAACTTGGGCTCGACCTCCCTCATCCGCCTGAAAGCCTCCAGACCGTCTATGCCGGGCAGACGCACGTCCGTGATGACCAGGTCCGGCGCCTGGTCGGCGACCATCTCGCAACCGGTTTCACCGGACGCGGCGGTCCGCACCACATGCCCTTCAACCTTGAGAATCTTTTCAAAGCTCTGCCTGAGCTGGGCGTCGTCGTCAATAACCAGAATCGTAGCCAATTTCAGGTCTCCTTGATGGGTAGGGTCAGTATGAAGGTTGCGCCCGGACCCTCTTGATCCAACAGATCGATCCGTCCACCATGGTCCTCCATGATCCGCCGGGCAATGCTGAGTCCCAGTCCGGAGCCCTGTTCCTTGGCGCTGAAAAACGGGTCGAAAATCCGTTCCCGGAGGGAGTCCGGGATGCCGGGGCCGCTGTCCGAAACCTGGATGACAATCGTCTTTGCGTTCGCGTTCGAGGTCACGACCTCCTCCTGAATCCGAATCCGTCCCCCTTCGTCCATCACCTCGCAGGCATTGAAGATCAGATTCATCAGCACTTCCTTGAGCTGGTCCGCATCGGCCTGGACCTGAGGAAGCCTGACGCGACGCTTCACCGTGACCTCGACCCCGTAGGAGTCGAGACGATGCCGGATGAGCTGAAGCGAGTTGTCCACGACATCCGAAGGGCAGACCCGTTGTTTTTCCAGCTTGGGCGGCCGCGAAAACTCGAGAAAATTGGTCAGGATGGTGTCGATATGACGAATTTCCTCGGAAATGACCTCAAAGTCCTCTTTCTCGGCCAGGTCCACGTTGAGGCTTCGTTCCAGGGAAAAAAGCCGCATTTTGACCGACGTCAGCGGGTTTCGCACGCTGTGGGCCACGCCGGCGGCCAACTTGCCGACCATGGCCAGCTTTTCCGCCTGGACCAGGTGCTCCCGGCTCTGTTCCAGTTCGGAGTGGGCCAGGTTCCGGTCGCTGATCAGATTGAACATTCGGGTGCTCAGGGCCTCGACCTCGTCCTTGCCCCTGAACCGCCCTTCCGCTCCGTTCGCGTCGAGGGCCAAGCGCCGAATCGGTCCCAGGACCTGGCGGTAGAGTATAAAGCCCAGAATCGTGCCCAGCAGGACCACCGCCGGCATGGTCAGCCAGGCGATGGTTATCAGTATCCGGCTCTCGCGTTCGAATCTTTCGTTGGCCTTTTCCAGGCGATCGAGGTGCAGTTCCTTGTATTGTTCGCCCAGGTTGTAAATGGCATGAAACTGGTCCCGGGCCTCCCAGTGCAGGTGGGCGCCCTCTTCGTGCCTCCCCTCCTTGTACAGGTCGATGACCCGGTCCCGGATAAAGGCGTAGCGCACGTACCGGGATTCGATCTCGTTGAGTATTTTCAAGGCCTCGGGCAGAAATGCGGAGGCCCGGGCCGCGTTGAGCCAGTTTTCGTAGGCCCGATGGCGCTGGGCCAGCAGTTTCAGCCAGCTCGGATCGCCGTTCAGAAAATAATACGTCACATAGCCCTTTTGCATGACCAGCGAGGTCTCGAGATTCTGGGCCACGATCATGGCGGACAGGTCCCGTTCCATGACCTCGGCCTGAAGCCTCTGGGCCCGCTGGGTCATCCAGACCGTCAGCACGGCCCCGGCCAGATTGCTCAGGACCAAGGCCGCGATCAGCAGGTAAATCCGGCCTCTGAGACTGGGGAGCCAACTATTGGATTGCGTCTCGGGCTTTGCCCTCATAACCACCTTTCCCTCGAAGCGATTCCCAATCCGACCTCCCTCGCCTGGGCCGCCAACATATTAATGGCTCCCGGCCGGTTTCGCAAAGAGAATCATACGGGGCCTTGGCCGGGATTTTACAGCCCGAAAAGAAAACCGACAGTGCCAATCCGGGCTCCCGGGCGGCCCGTAAAAAAACGATAGGTTGAATTATCCAGAAAATCAAGCTATTTTGGGACCACGCCCTATAGCTGTCGTTGCTTGGCACATGTCTTGCTCAAGGTCCTTTTAACAACAGATGAGGAGGAAGCGATGGTCGAGTTTCGTAAAATCCTGTTTCCGGTTGACCTGTCCGAGGTTTCACCACGGCTCGTCCCTTACGTCAAACGGATGGCCGGTCTTCTAGAGGCCGAAGTCCATGTCGTCTTCGTAGCCCGAAGAATGAGCCATTACGCCAGTCTTTACGTTCCCGACCCGTCGATCATGGATTTCGAAAGCGAAATATTCAAGGGTGCGGAAAAGAGCCTGGCCGAGTTCATGGACAAGCATCTGGCCGAAGTTCGCTCACGGTCACTGGTCCTTTCGGGCGAGCCGGCCGAAGCGATACTGAAGTACGTGGAGGAAGAGTCCATCGACCTGATCGTCATGGGCACTCATGGCCGCAAAGGTCTCGAGCGGATCATTTTCGGCAGCGTGGCCGAGCATGTGGTGAAAAAATCTCCGGTGCCGGTCATGACGATCAATCCCTTCCGGGGGACCAGACCATGAAATGGCTTTTGATTTCCATCCTGGCCCTGTCGTTGCTGGTCCGTATTTATTACAGGCTTCAACCGGCACCGTGCCGCGGCAAGCATAACGACCAAGGAGGACGTGATTCATGTTAGTCAAGGACTGGATGCACAAGGAAGTCGTCACTATCGACGTGGGCGACAGCATGCTCGAGGCGGGCAAGCTCCTGAAGAACCACAACATCAGGATGCTGCCGGTACTGAAGAAGGGACAACTGGTGGGCGTGGTCACCGACCGGGACCTCAAGAGGGCTTCCGCTTCGGATGCCAGTAGTCTCGAGGTCCACGAGTTGCTCTACCTGATCGGAAAGATCAAGATCGGCGACGTAATGAGCAAGAATCCGGTCACCGTGCCCCCGGACTTCACGATCGAGGAAACGGCCGAACTGCTCTTGAGCAAGAAGATATCCGGCGCTCCCGTGGTCAACGGTGGGGGCAATATCCTGGGGACCATCACCCAAACCGATCTGTTCAAGGCGCTGATCACTCTGACCGGCCTGAGCAAGCGCGGAATTCAGTTCGCCATCAAGGTCGAGGATCGCCCCGGCTCGATCAAGGAAGTCGCCGACGTAATCCGAAAATACGGTGGACGTATCGCCAGCATCCTGACCTCGTACGAAGAAGCACCGGAGGGCTACCGCGTGGTTTATCTCCGGATGTACGGCGTGGAACGCGAAAGCCTGCTCAAACTCAAGGAGGAAATCAAGACCAAGGCCGAGTTGCGTTACATGGTCGACCTCAAGGAGAACGAACGGGAGATTTATTCTTAGCCCGAGAAAGGCCGGCGAGATGTACAACTTCGTCTTTTACCAGGTGGTGGACGTCATGACCCCCGATCCGATAACCATCGGTCCGGAAGTCACGATCGAGGAGGCGGAATCCGTCTTCGAGAAACACGACTTCAACGGGCTGCCGGTGGTCGGACCGGACGGGGCGCTCCTGGGCATGGTCACCAAGCTCGACGTGCTCCGGGCCTTCAACTTCACGGACCGGAACATCGTCCCCCCCTATGGACAGATCATGGGGCAGCCGGTCTCCGTAGTCATGACCGAGTGTCTAAAGGTGGTCGAACCGGAAACCCCGCTGACCCGGGTATTGTATGATCTGGTCGAGACCCGCCTGAAAAGCTTTCCCGTGGTGGAAGCAGGGCGCCTGGTGGGAATCGTGGCCCGGGAGGACGTGCTTCGGGCCCTGCGGTTGACGGCCAAGGGCCAGCGTTCCTCTCGATCCGCCAACCATCTGGGAGAAGCCGAGTCAAGCTGACGGCCGGGCGATTAATGAAACGGGGCCGCCGTGCCGGCGGGATATCCGGCACGCCGGCCCGGATGCCGGTCAAGTCCCCGTGACACCCGTGAGGCCATGGACCCCTTGTTGAATTTCGAAAATCTCTGTCTGGCCATGATGGACCCGGGCTTCTACCCTCACCCCGTTTTGGGACCGGAGCGTCGAGAGACCCACATTTCCGTCGTCTTCCTGACGGGGACCTGGGTCTACAAGTTAAAAAAGCCCCTGGATTTCGGTTTTCTCGACTTTCGCCGGCTCGAAGACCGCCGCCGGTTCTGCCGGATGGAAGTGGACCTGAACCGCCGCCTCAGTCGAGGCGTATATGAAGGGGTGGTCGCGTTGCACCGGGATTCGGCCGGGCGATTTTCATTTCAGTCTTCCGGTCCGGTAGTGGAGTATGCCGTCAAAATGCGGCAACTGCCCGAGACCTTGAGTCTGGATCGCCTCCTGTCCGCGAACAAGGCCCGGCCTACATTAGTTCGGATTCTGGGGCGCGCCCTGGCCGAATTCCATCGTCTGAGTCAGCGATCGCCGAACATCGACTCTTACGGTCGATGGGAGGTGATCTCGGCCAATGTCGAGGAGAACTTCGAGCAGCTCCATCCTTTCGTCGGCCCGGTCCTGGCCCCGGAGAAGTGGGAGTTCATCCAGGCGGTCAATCGCACGTTTCTGGCCGACCGACGCGGCCTTTTCGAGCGGCGTATCGAGGATGGCCGCATCCGGGACGGGCACGGCGACCTGAGGGCCGAGCATGTCTATTTCTTCAAAGGCATCCAGATCATCGACTGTATCGAGTTCAATGATCGGTTCCGGTACGGCGACGTGGCCCTGGACCTGGCCTTTTTGTACATGGACATCGAGCATCTGGGGTACCCGGAGTGGAGTCGCGCTTTTCTGGCCGAGTATGTGTCCTGCTCCGGAGACGCCCAGTTGTATGCCCTGCTCGACTTCTACGCCGCTTATCGCTCGATCGTCCGTCTGAAAGTGGCCTGCTTGCGCTCCGTCGAGGTTTTCGGCGTCGAGCGGGCTCGGCAGGAAGCGGAAGCACGGACCTTAATGCGGCAGGCTTACCGGTACGCGCTTCAGTTCGGCCGGCCCACGGTCTGGGTGATATGCGGCCTGCCCGCTTCAGGCAAGTCGGTGCTGGCCCGGAACCTGGCCGATGCGCTGGCCATCGAATACTTCGCTTCGGACGATCTGCGCCAGGAAGCCTCCCCCTCGGCCCGGCCCCGGGTGGTCCCGTTCGGCGAAGGCCCGTATCGGGAAGGTCTGCGGCAGCATGTTTACGCCCATTTGCTGGCTCGCGCCCAGGACACACTCAAGGCAGGCCGGTCGGTTGTTCTCGACGCCACCTTCTCCCATCGGAAATGGAGAGAAGACGCCCGGCGACTTTCCGAGGACCTGGACGCCGGTCTTGTCTTCGTCGAAACGGTCTGTTCGGAGGCCACTTTGAGGGAACGCCTCCAGGCCCGTGAAGGCCGATCCGGGCTTTCCGACGCACGGCTGGAGCACCTGCCTGACATGATGGCCGAGTTCGAGCCGCTGGACGAACTGGCGCCGGAAACCCGCCTGGCCGTGGATACCGAACGTACGGCCGTGTCCGTGTTGGTCGACACCCTGTCCCAAGGGTACACCCGGGCCTGCGAGCAGGTAGCCAGGCTCCTCTTGTCGATTGGTTAGGTCCGGGACGACAGATCGAAACGCCGGCCCGCGCCGGCCTCGATCACGCAAGGCCCCAGATGCCGCCGGAGAAACAGGGTCTCCTCCCGGCCCGAGCAGTGAAGTGGGACGACCCATTCCGGCGAAGCTTCGGCCAGGCAGGCCAGGGTGCTCCGCATTCGATCCGGCCCGGCCCCGGCCAGATGGAGGCCGCCGATCAGGGCCTTGATCCGATGGTTGCCCGTCATGTCCCGGACGTGTCGGATCGTGTTGATCACGCCGGCATGGCAGCAGCCTGTCAGCACGACCAGGCCCTCGCTTTTCAGGTCGATTACCAGGGCCATATCGTCCGCTATCTGGTCGTCGATAATCTTGTCATCGACCAGGCGGGAAAAATTCCGGCTACACTCCAGGGGTTCCCGCCTTTGGATGGAACCGGTGGTCAGGACCCCATGAAACAGCGGAACAGGCCCTGACGCAGCGATCACGCGCGCTCCGGCCGCGGCCAGACCGATCGGATCGAAGCCGGCCCCGATGCTCCTCAAGGCCGGACCGTCGGCCATGCGGATGCCCCACAGTTCAGGATGCACGAGCACGGGCACAGGGCGTTTCAAGCGGCCGAGCAGCATGGGCAGTCCGCCAACGTGATCGTAGTGGCCATGGCTGAGGACCACGGCGGCCAGGTCCCTCAGGTGCTTTTCCATCCAGGTCAGGTTGTGTCCCAGAACCCGGCCCGTCTGCCCCGTATCCAGCAGGACCTGCCGCCGGACGCCGTCCTCCTTGAACTCCACCAGCAAGGACAGGCCGTGCTCGGCCATCAGGTCGGCCGATTCGGTTCGATTGTCAACCAGCACCGTAACGGCCAGGTCCGATATTCGCCCGCTTCCGTCCGAGGGGTCGGGGCCGGAGGCCGGGCCGGCCGACAGATTTTTGTGCATCTCGATCGTTTCCCCCCACCGTAGAGGTAATTTTTTATAACATATTCCCGTTTCAACCGTGGCGGGGAGTTTTTTTACGATTACTTTTCCAGCGGACCGGCCCCGGACGGCCTTTTGGAAATCGGTCGCCCCTCCAGCTCCGTCCTTGACAGGAGTGCCTGTTTTGATTAATAGTTACAACGATCTTTAGTTTGAGCAACGAGGTGTGCATGTCAACAAGGCGCCGGTGGTTAACGGCAGTTCACTGTAGTTTGATTCTGCTGATCATTTTTTCCGGCTGCGGTCTGTTCGGCCGTAAAAAGGAATTCGAATTCAAGGACCCCTTGAAGCTTCGCGTCGCGGTCATGCCCTTTGACGACAGCGCCGGATTGGGCGGCCAAGCCCTCGGGCGCCGAATTTCCGAACAACTGACCAAGCGGCTTTCCCAGTCCGAGGGTCTGGTCGTCCTCCCTCAGGAGCGGATCGAGGAGTATTTGCGGGCCAATGAGGTCCCCACACCCCTGACCCAGAACACCGCGACGCTGGTCGGACGCATGCTGGGTCTTAACGCCGTGGTTCTGGGCTCCACGGCCGAATTGAGCCAGATACAAAAGCGGACCGGCTGGCTGCGGTGGTTCTCTTTTTTGAGCAGCAAGCACGACTTCGTGGC
>JAHJTB010000014.1 GCA_018830135.1 Pseudomonadota bacterium
AAAGCCTGAAAGGAAACCGATCACCCTGGCCGGCGAATGATAGTAGAGAGCCTCTTCACTGACCCGGAGGCCTTCCATTTCGAGAACCAGGTTTCGTTGAACCATTTCCGGCCACTTCAGTTTCAAAGCCGGGGAGACCGCATTGCTTCCATCCCGCCAGCGGCTGAAGTATTCGCTGTCCGCCTCGTCCTGGTCCGAAACCGTGGCGACACGGCTTCGGATGCCCTCCAGATGTTGGGCATCGGTCAGGGAGACCACCAGGTGGCAGTCCCAGTGCGACTCGAGCCCGGCGTGGGCCTCCTCAAAGTCCTGAAACAATGCCCGGTCCGTTCGAAAGGCCAGTTCGATCCCGATCCAGGCCGGCAGGCCGGTCCGGGAAATCCGGAGCCGGCCTTCATGATTAAAGGCCGTTCCCGGAACGTGCATGGCCAGCGGATATTCGAGCCGGTCCACCCCGAGCCGTCCTGCGTCTTGGGGCGTGTTGGCGAACAGGACCCAGTAGTCCTCGGGCCGATCCGGAACGATGATGCCGCCTGCTTCCGTTATCGGGTCCGACAATGACCTGGCCTTTTCGTTGAAAATGGCTTCGTTCATATCTTTTTCCACCGGGCCGCCCTTTGGCCGGTCAGTTGAAAACCGCCTGGCTGCCTGTTTCAAAGGCCCGAACCGCGTCGATCAGCATGCCCGCCCGGTGCCGGGGCAGATCGCGGCCAAGCACGCTCTCCCGACCGGCCCGGGCCGCGTTTTCCAGACCGTTCGGGTCTCCGAGCGCCTCGGCCAGGCCCTTCAGGAGCCGGCCCGGTTGAAACTCGAAGAAGTAGATGTCCCGGCCGTGTCGAAACCGGTTTCCGAGATAGACGTTGCGGTTGCTGAAGACCGCCGCCCCGCAGGCCATGGCCGTCAGAAGGCGTTCGTGGGCGCTCTCCACCTGAAGGGGTTCGGTGTTGATGACGATCTTGGCGTGCTTCATCAAGTGAACCAGGGCGTCCCATTTCTGGTAGGGCAGGACGAAGTCGGACAAGGCGGGCGGGAAACGCCTTTTGACCTGATCCACGTCGTCCGTCACCGTCACGACCCGGCATCGCTCCGCCGCCCGGGCCAGTTCTTCCAGCACCCGGATGCGGCGGCGGGTGCGCACGGCATTGGTCAGTGCCCAGATCATCATTCCGAAGCCCGGGCTCCGGAATTCGCCTTGAAACAGGGCTTCAAAATCGGCCTCGCCTCGGGCGATCGTTTCGGCCAGCAGATAAACCGGCGTCTGGCAGTTGGAAAAGGCCTGCTCGTGGAACCGTTTCTCGAACCGCCTGAAACCCGGATCGGCCGACTCTAACACCCCGCTCGTCCGCCTGATGCTGCCGATGAACAAAACGTCGATGGGTCTTTGGGCCAGGGGCGGAATCACGGAATCGGCCACGTCGGCCTCGTCCACGATGGCCATGGAACGGAAGTTCAGATACCGAACCGAATCCGGGGCCAGGCGCTGGATGAAAGGCGTGAAGGACGGGTCGGCGGCCCAGTACCCGATCCGGGTCCCGGCCCGCTGAATCTGCTCGACCTTGTTGTAGGGCGTGTCCAGGGTGGTGATGTACCGGGCCCCGGCCGCGTCGTAGAACGGCCGGCCGTCGATCCGGACGTCGGCCCCCTTGAAGTTGAAGGAGAAAAAAAAGGCCGGGTCCCGTTTGGCCATCACGTCGAGCAGGGATCGATCGAAGTCCTCGGCCCCGCTGTCCAACCGGGCGATGTCATAGCCCAAGCCGGCCAGACTCGCGGAAAGATGATCGAAAAACCGGGCCGGCGAATGCCAGGACGGCGTGCCGTATATGAAGGGTATGGTCTGCTTCACCTAAGGTGCTCCTGGTTGAAACCCGGGTCGAGTCGATTCGTCATCCGGCATCGTCCTTCAGGCCAAGGCCTCCAACGGGACCGGTTTCAATACGTAGCTTCGCCCGTTCCTCGAAGGATCGGAATTGTCGGAAGTGGAAAAATACAGTTCGCCGCCCCAGTGGCTGAAAGCACCACGGCCCTGGTCCGATATTTCCCGATGCGAACTGTGGGGCGGGAACAGCTCCCGGTCGTCTTCGTACAGGTAGTAGCGCGAGTAATAGGGCTTTTCCTCGGAATCGCCCTCCCTCGGAGGCAGGGGCAGGGAGAGGCGAAATCCATGCCGGCCGTACGGGTCGGCCCTGGCCGGGTCCAGCTCCATTTGCACCGCCGGATCGTACGGCCGCTCGAAATCGTGGACCAGGGTCCACCACTGCGTCCTGATCAGGCGCAGCCGGCGCAAGAATGCCTCCGGGAACCGGAGCACACTCCGGGTCCGCTCGTTGGAAAGCAGCTCGTGGCCCTGAACATCGACCAGTCCCTTTTCGAAACAGTAATCACCCAGCTTTGTTCCCCGATAGGGGTGGTATATCTGGACCGCGGAAAAGGCCGGTTCGAGGAAACGGTTCATGCGGACCGTCTCCCGTAACGTCTCCTCGGTTTCTCCCGGCACGCCGATCATGTTGTAGGCGAACGTCTCGAGGCCCACGGTCCGGGCCAGGTCAAAGGCCCGGCATATCCGGCTGTTCGAAATCGGTCGGTTCAGGACCGCTCTGCGCAACGATTCGTTTCCGGTCTCGACCCCCATCCGGATCAGGTAGCAGCCGCTGTCCTTGAGGGCCTGAAAGAACTCCCGGTCGGCCAGGAGCGGATTGACCAGGCAACTGAACTTCAGGTCGATGCGCCGGCAGTATCTGTCCAGAAAATCACGCCGCCAGGCGCGGTCCAGACCGAAGTTGTCGTCCCAGATCAGGACCTCCCGGGCCTCCGGGTATTCGGCCCGGGTCTCCTCGATCTCCCGGATGCAGTTTTCGGGAGCCCGGTACCTCGGCCGATTGGACCGCCGTCCGTAAACACGGGCCAGGCTGTGGTTCGAACAATAGGCGCAGCCGAAAGGGCAGCCCCTGGAAAAAAGGAACTGGAGCGCGCCCGTGCCGAAGACGTCCCGGCCGTACTGGAACAAGGACTTGTTGGGAAACGGCAGGCGGTCCAGGTCGCGGACCAGCGGCTGAAGGCGGTTGACCATGACCCGGTCGCCTTTCCGGTACCCGAAATTGTCGGTTTCCCGGTACGAATCGCCTCGTTCGAGCCGATCCAGAAAATCGATAAAGGCCTGTTCGGACTCGCCGACAAACACGCCGTCCAGCCCCGGAGCCTCCAACAGGCTCTCCGGGAAGATGGTCGGGTGCACGCCTCCGCAGACGCAAATCGCTTCCGGTCGAAGGCGCCTGGCCAGCTCGGCCAGGCGTTTGACGTGCCGGAACTGGGAGGACACGGCCGAAAAGCCGATCACCCGGGGGCCGAAACGCTCGATCGCCTCGGCCGCTTTCCCGTCGTCGGAGCGGTCGAAGACCGTGACCACTTCCACCTCGTGCCCGGCCTCGATCGTCACGCTGACGATGCCGGCCAGCCCGAACGGGTAGTGGATTTTGTGTCGGTCCTCCACATGAGGAAAAATGAAAAGCACTTTCATGGTCATAAACCGGGCTAATAAAATATCCGCTGCCAAAGATCGATGTCCGGCGTGCGCATGAACCAATGCCTGCGCATCCGAAACCGGTAGAGTCTTCTGAAAAATCTGAACAGCTCCCGTTTGAGCCCCTGGAACGGCGTATGGTCGGACGCCGCCGAAAGGAAATAACTCATGGTGCTGATCCCGTGAATCATCCGACGGTGCCGGGCCGTCAGCCAGGGCATGTTCCGGCTGGCGGTGTAGTTGATGTCCGCGAACCCTTCCAGGTCCTCCGGCGGCCGGTATCCTTTTTCTTCGGCGATCCGGGTCAGCGGGGTGCCTGGAAGCGGCATGAACGAGTACATGTGGCCGCCGATGGCCGCGTTGGGATACCGGTCCAGAATGTCCATGGCGAAATCCACGGTGGCCCGCGTCTCGATGGGCTGTTCACCGGGCAGGCCGATGATGATGTTGAACTTGAAGTCCAGCCCGGCCTCCCGGAACCGCTCGACCACCCCCCGGCAGTCCTGGTTGCTGAACCGCTTGCGAAGCAGGTCCCGGCGCACCCTCTCGCTGCCCGATTCCACGCCGAAGGAGACGAACCGCAGGCCGGCGCGGTGAAAGAGGGCCAGCGTTTCCCGGTCCACGTTCCGGAACTGCATGATGGTCCCGTCGGCCGCCCACTTCACGTCCAGGTCTCCTTCGATCATCCGTTCGGCCAGGGCCCTGGCCCGGGACATCTTCAGGAAAAAGTTGGGGTCGAAAAACCGGACGCCCCCGATGTTGAACCGTTCTTTCAACTCCCGGACGTCCTCGATGATTCGTTCCGGGGACTGGCTGCAATAGTGCTTGCCGAAGTAGGAGGTGATTTCGCAAAAGGTGCAGCCTTGCGGACAGCCCCGGCTGGTCTCGAGCGGCAGGCAGCGCCCGCCCTGGGGAACCCAGTTGTAGATGACGTACGGCTCCGGGTCTTCGATCAGGTGAAACGGCAGCCGGGGCAGTCCGTCGAGGTCCGCGATCTTTTGGGGCGGATTGAGGCGGGGACGGCCCTGGTCCAGGTACCCGACGCCGGGCAGTTCGCGAAGGGCTTCCGGGTCATCGAGGCGATCCATGAACATCGGGAAAACCTCCTCGCCCTCGCCCTAGATGACGAAGTCGGAGGAAGGCTCCCGGAGAATGCTGGCCGGGGCCTTTGTGGCGTGCCAGCCGCCCCAGACCACGGTCACGTCCGGCCTGAGCCGCTTGACCAGTCGGGAGCAGTGAAGCGCATCCATGAGGCCCGGCCCGGTGTGGACGCTGATCCCCACGCAGGTCACTTCCCGGTCGCCCAGGATGCGAGCCAGCAGGTGATCATCCTTTTTCACCGCCCGATCCACCAGAACGGGTTCGTGGCGCCCCTCCAGGGAGCCGGCCAAAGCAAGCAGGGCCAGGGGCAGGTGTTTGGGGATGTTGGCCAGGACGACCTTGCTGAAAGCCGCCCGGACCAGGACCACCTTGTGCCGCCTGACGAAACGGACGGCGGCCGGGGGCGCGGGCCTTTCGCTGAATTCCTGGCTGGGGACTGGTTCCGTCATGCGCTTGTGCCCTCATTTATGACGCCGTCGCCGATCTGCACGAACAAGGCGCCGCCGCTGACAAAGGCGCAGGCCAGTTCCCCGTGGCGGCGGGTCAGGAGTTCATCCGCCGCGATCCGGGGGCCGTGGCCGAAAGGCCAGAGGTAGTCATCGATTACGATCCATCCTCCCGGGACCATCAGGTCGGACCAGGCCGCCAGATCGGACCGCACGGCCTCGAGGCCATGGTTGCCGTCGATGTGAAGTAAGGATATTTGCCGCGAATACACGGTTTGGCCGAAAGCCGCCGAGCCGACCTCGCCGCGCCCGCGATAAAAAACCGCGGCTTCCACGGACGGCAGTCTAAGAAAGTTCAGATTGCCTCGGCCCGTGGGCAGCAGGTTGATCTGAAAAAGCGTCAGGGCCTCGTCCAGGTCGATGTGCCGGGCGAAATCGTCCACCAGTCCGCCTTTGTCGTTCTGGATCATCTCCGTCGAGTCCCACGGATCGATGCACAGGACCGGCCCCAGGCCGTACACGCCGCTCAGGTAGTTCAGGACAAAGGCCGACTTGCCCCACAGACTGCCGATTTCCACCACGTCTCCCCGGGGGCAGCAACGGGCGATCTCACAAAGCGCGGCGACCTTCTGGTGATCGCATTGTCCGGGAATCGCTTCCACGGACCGGAACAGGGCCGAAGCCTCGAGGAAGGTCAAGGGCCGGGCCGTGGGCGGCAATGAAGCCAGTCCCAGAGGCCGGCTCAAAAATGACCGGGCCCGGGCCATGGCCGCCCGGCATCCGGCCAGGTTCGCGTCCAGGGGCTCGTCGTTGATCAGGTCGGCCTCGGGCGCCAGACGGCCCAGGGCCTGCCGGAGGTAGCGCCAGATCGCCGGGTGGGGCGTGTAGACCTCGCCCACGTTTTTCCCGGCCGCCAGGAGGGCGAAGGCCTCGTCGAAATCCGGTTCGGATACGTAGGGCAGCCAGGCCCATTCCGGGTACAGGTCCCGGACCGGGTCGTATTTCAGGGACGACGCCCCGATGACCTTGCGCCCCTGGCCCAGGGCCTGGCCCAGGAACTCGACCGCCCCGGGCATCCCGGCCGGAAAGATCAGGATGTTCCGGTCCAGACCCTCAGCCATGGGATCGCCTTTCCGGTTTGCGCGCCAGGACCGTGTAATGAACCGGCATCAGAGGCCGGTCCGGGGTTTCGAGGGCCTCGAGTTCGAGAATTCTGAAATCGGCCAGCAGAACCCGCAGGCCGTGCTCGGTGAAACGCCAGCAGTCCGGAAGCGGCCCGTGAATCCGGAAGTTGAACGGCACGCTCAGAAAGAGCAGTCCGCCTTCGGCCAGCATCCGGTGGAGTTCCGCCATTGCGTCAAACGGCTGGAGCGTGTGTTCCAGGACTTCGGTGCATACGATGCAGTCGAAAGCGCCGTCTTCGATGGCCTCGTTCCGGCGGCAGAGGTCGCCCGTATGGGTCGCCCCGGCCAAGGGGTCTATGTCCAGGGTTTCGACCTTCAGTCGAGGCGGAAGCAGAGGGCGGAGGCCGCCATGCTCCTGGGGCGCGATCTCCAGAATCCTCCCCGGAAAACTCAGGCAGGTCTCGGCGGCCCGCTGCCAGAAGGCGGCCGCCTGTTTCCGGATCAGGGCCAGGTGGGCCTGGTCCATGGCACTGACCGCCGTTGTCTTCGGTTTGCCTTTCATGCCCGGTCGTCCATGAGCATCTCGATCATGCTCAGATCGAATGTCGGGATTCCGGCGCGGCGGCCCACGGCCAGCCGTTCCGAAAAGCTGTCGTCGATGAAGATGGCCCGGGAATCGGCGATTTTGTCCGCCTTGCACTCCCCGTCCTCGACCCGGACGACCTGGTCGAACAGGCCGCCCAGCCGGTATCGCTGGAGGGTCTGATACAGGTCGTTCCGGCGCCGGGTCAGAAGCACCAGCCGCTTGCCCTGGTTCAGGCTCTGGTAAAGAAACCGGACCAGGCCGGTATGGACCCGGCCGTCCAGGATCAGGGTGTCGTCCAGGTCCACGTACACGGCCGCGTAGTCCAGTTGATGCCGGTACCGGTTGACCAGGGCCCGGTCCAGTTCCACCGGTCCGGGATTGAGCAGAATCTCGCAGGGAATTCGTTCCTGCTCGTACAGGCTCAGCAAGGGGAAGTTTACGCCCATGACCCGGTGCAGGGCCATGGTCCCGGCGATTCGAGGGGCGGCTTCCAACAGTTTGAAACAGCCGGCCGCGTCCTGTTTGACCTGGAAAAACCAGGCCCCGTGAAAGGTCAGCCGCCCGGATATGGCCCGGGCATATTCCCGGAAGACCTCGTTGCTTTCGCTGCGGCAGTGCATGGATATGCCGTTGCGCGTCCGGATTCGGGCCCGGCCGGCGCAGAACAGCAGGCCGGCTTCCCGGTCGGAAAAACAGTCCACCGTGTACTCGGCTCCGGGCAGGTTCTCGCTAACGAGCAGGTCGGGGGACTCGGCCATCAGTTCGGCCAGACGGCCGCGGTCCCTGGCCACGGCCGCGCCGCGAGAGCCCTGGCCCCGGTCGGGCTTGACGAAGACCGGAAAGGGGTCGGCCTCCCGCCAGTCTTCATAAAGCCGGGGCATGGGCACTGCGTCGGCCAGGCGGCGGTGGGTCAGGGACTTCGAGCGGCAGACCAGGCAGGTCTCCGGGGGCGAGGTCACCACGCGGCAGCCCAGTTCGGCCTCGTTCCGGGCCAGGGCCTCGAGCACGTCGTCGTGGGCCGGAAAGACGTAATCGATTGCCTCGGTCCGGATGACCCGGTTGAGATGTTCCAGCCAGTCCGGTTCGTGAACGCCGGGCACAATGCAGTGGCGATGAAAGACATAGGGGGCGTGCTGCGAAACGTCCTGGCCGGCGGAATACAGCCGGACGTTTTTCAGGTGACACAGGGACTTGTGCACCTCGAGACCGATCTCGGTGCCGCCCGGAAAAATCAGGACATGAAAGGTTCTGCCAGACACGTTCCTCTCTCGACCCGCGCCGGGGCGCTAGCCGTAGACCTCCCGTTCGTGCCGGCTGGGATTCAATATTCCCGATCCGGTCTTCTGATTCCGCCAGAACGCCTGCCAGCCGCTTCGCCGGTAGGCCTGGAGACGTTCGGGCGTGAAGTGTTCCGTCCGGATGACCCCCCAGGAGTACCGGAAATGCCGCCACGAGGCTTGGGGCGACAACAGGTTTTCCGCTTCGCACATCCGGTGCATCTCCGTACCCGGAAAGGGAACGGCGATGAAAATGTGGGCGTCATCCACGTCCAGGGACCCCAGATAATCGATGGTCGCTTCGATCCGTTCCGGCGTGTCTTCCGGGAAGCCGATCATGAAAAAGGTGCTGACGAAAAAGCCCATGTCCTTGGCCCGTTTGATCAGTCCTTCCATGTGGGACAGGCGAACCGTCTTTTTTCGCCGGTTCAGGAAGTCCTGGTCGGCCGACTCGATGGCCAAGTGCAGGGCGTGGCATCCGCCCTGACGCATGGCGGACATGACCGCGGGGGTCAGGGTGCCGGTCTGGTTTCCGTGCGGCGTGGACCAGCGGAGCCCGGGAAACGCCTGGCCGATGGCCCGGCTCAGGGCAATGGTCCGTTCGATCGAGGCATTGAAATTGGCGTCTTCGAACTGGATTTCCTCCACGCCGTACCGGCTCGTCAACAGGTCGATCTCGGACAGCACGCTTTCGATGGACCGCATCCGAAAACGGGGACCGCGCGGACCGAAAACGTTATGAACCGGGCAGTAGTAGCAGCGATGCGGACAGCCCCGGCTGGTGATCATCAGGCAGGTCCTGCCCGCGCCGGCGTGGACCGACGGGTTGCGATTCACCCGAAAATACGTCTCCATGGGCAGGAGGTCCCAGGCCGGCAGAGGCAGCGCATCGATGTCTTCGATCACGACCCGGGCCGGATTCGCCAGAACCCGGCCTTCATCCCGGTAAATCAGGCCGTCCACCTTCTGAAGCTCCGATTTTCCACCGGGCAGGGCCGCCAGAAGGTCGAGCAGACGCCCCTCCCCTTCGCCCTTGACCACCATGTCCACGTCATCGGTGTGCCGGAACAGGTCGGATTCCAGGGCCGATACGGCCGCGCCGCCCATGACCACCGGGACTTCCGGGCTCCAGGCCTTTACCTGGCGGGCCGCGGCCAGGGCCTCGGGCAGGCGGACCGCCTGGGGGCAGGTGATCCCGACCAGGTCCGGGCCGAAATCGGCGACGGCCTCGGCAATGGCGCCGTCGGAAAGTCCATACCGGAAAATGTCCGGCTCGACTTCGATCTCCGGATCGTCGTAGCCCAGGGCCACGCAGTCCAGGACCCGGACCTCGAACCCGGATCGCCTGAGGACGCCGGCCAGGTAGGCCAGGCCCAGCGGCGGGACGCAGGCCTTGAGTCCCCGCTCGCCATCGGGGCGGACCACCCGGTTCGAAGGCGGGTGGACCAGCAGCACCCGTTCGACCGGTTCAGGGCCGGTCGAGGACATGTTCCCACCCTTCATTGGGCTGCGGGCCGACGGGCCGGTCAGGCTCCAGTCCGAACACGGCCACCCGGCGCCGCCACTCGGCGCGGTTTTCCCGAATATCGAGGATGATGTCGCAGACCCGATGGACGTCGTCCAGGGCCAGGTCCGGGTAGATCGGCAGGCAAAGGACCTGGTCGGCCGTACGGCGGGCTACGGTCAGGGGATCGGCGATCTGCAGCGCCTTGTAGCAGGGATGATCGCAGACCAGCGGGTAAAAGTAGCGGCGCGGATAGACATTGAAGGCCTTCAATGCATGATACACCTCGTCCCGACTCAGCCCGAAGGCCGTTTCATCGATCAGGACCGGCATGTAGGCGTAATTGTGCCGCACACCGGCCCGGGGCGCGATGAACCGGAGGCCGGAGACCCCGGCCAGTCGCTCCCGGTACGCGGAATCGATGGCCCGGCGCCGGTCGATGATCTGGTCGGCATATCGAAGCATGAGCAGGCCCATCAGGGCGTGTACTTCGGTCATCTTGGCGTTGGTCCCGGGCATCATGACCTCGACCTCGTTTTCGAAACCGAAGTTCTTCAAGTAGTTCAGCTTTTTCTTCAGAGCCCCGTCCCGGAAGACCAGCAGGCCGCCTTCAAAGGAATGGTAGACTTTGGTGGCGTGAAAACTGACCATGCTCAGGTCGCCGAAGTCGACCAGGGGACGCCCCTCCACCTTCACGCCGAAAGCATGGGCCGCGTCATAGATCAGATGAAGCTTGTGACGATGGGCGATCTCCTGGAGCCGGGACAGGCGGCAGGGATTGCCAAAGACGTGAACGGCCAGGATGGCCGATGTCCAGGGGGTGATGAGCGCTTCGACCCGGTCCGGGTCCAGGGTGAGGGTATCGGGCTCGATGTCGCAGAAAACAGGCCGGACCCGGTTCCAGAACAGCGAGTGGGCCGTGGCCACAAAGGTGAACGGCGTGGTGATGACCTCCCCGGACACCTCCAGGGCCTGAAGCCCGATCTGCAGGGCCAGAGTCCCGTTGGCGAACAGGCAGAGATCGGGGGTGTGGAAATAGTCCGCCAGGGCCTGTTCGTACTCCCGGACGATCGGGCCGTCATTGGTCAGCCACTTGTGCTCCCATATCAGCTTCAGTCCCCGGGTGAACTCATCGAGGGGCGGAAGAAAGGGGCGGGTGTTGAATATGGGTTCCTTGAATGCCGATACCATTATCACCACCGCATTCCGGCCGCGTCCGACCGCGACTCCGGTTTTTCAATCATGACTGCTCGCCTCGACCATCCGCCTTGCCCCGGCCACCTGGCAAAGGGGGTTCGGGCACAGGTCGACGGGATGGAAGGAAGCAAATCCCGTGCCACCGATCCAACTCGGGCCGGGGCCCGGATCAGGGCGGCCCGGTTGACGGTCGATATGGAAAAACCTTGCGGGAAAAGGGAATTGGACCCGGGCCGGCCAGCGGTGGCCTCTCTGGGTCATGACAATCGAGTGGCACGGCCCGACAAAACATTGACCGTCGGAGAACTCGGCGGATCGGTGGTTCTTTGGCGGCGCCGGACAGACGCGTCCAGGCGCCTCGATACGACCGTATCTGCCCTGAACAGGGGTAGTGGGGGAAAATATTTCCTCGAACACGTCGAACACCGATGGAAAATCAGGTCCGGAAGTACGACGCTTTCCGCCTGGGTCGCCGAAGTCGGTCCGAGGCCGGGGGCTCCGACTCATAATAATATAGACATCCATTTTTTTGCTAATATGATACGCCCGGTTCCTAAAAGCGGGCAACGAGCGTTGCGGCAGGCCGGTTGGCGCCTCAGTTGAAGATGACTAAAAAATCCGGGATAAAAAAACTCGATGCAGGCGGTAGTTACGGGGCAAAATATGGATACGCGTAATTTCGAGGGAAATCAGACAAGAGTAGTCCCTCTGTTGGCCTGAAATTGACGAACTTACAGGCAGGCTAAATGCTCAGGCAGTCGAAAACGCGACTTGGCCGGCCCTCACCCCTCCGAGCCAGCGTTTGCCCAAAAGCCGGGCCGCCGCCATCATGGCGTCCAGGCGACCGACCACCCGGTGGAACAGGCCCCCATACCCCTGAACCGTATCCAACCAGCAGGGCTGGTTCATCGGAACGCGGTCCAGAATATCCGACAGGTGCGCAGGAATCGCCCCCCGCTTGCCCAATCGGATTTCCCGTCCGGTCCAGTCCACCAAGGACAAGTAATCATCCCGGCCGATCGGCAACACACCCTGGCTGTCCCCATGGCCTTCGTCACCAAGCAGACAGAGCCAAGTCTGGCTATTACCGGAAATCCGGGCCTGGATTCGATCGAAAATACCTGTATATTTACTTCTTTCCGGCGTCTCGGCCACACCGGCCCGGATCGGGTTCAGGTCCACATAAGCCATGCAGGCCAGAAGCGCGGAATCGTCGAGCAACACCTGACAGTTGAACCGTCCCTCCCAGAACCGTCTCTTGCAGCCATCCTCCCGGTTGGCCATTCTGGCCACGTACTCGTTCAGGCACCGCATGAACCAGCTCACGCTGCCCAGGCGGCACCGGATTTCAGTCAGCCGCTCGGGCTGACCGGCCAATAATTCGATGGCCGCCCGGCTCGGGGCTTCGGGTTGGCCTTCTTCGTCCCGCTTGCTGGGGAACAGCGTTAGCCAGCGCTCGGCCGCCTCCTCGGCCGACCAGCCTTCGACCAGGTCCGGCCGCGTCCGGAGCACCACGTGCAGATGGTTGGACATGACCGCGTACGTGACCACCTCGATCCCAAACGCGGCCGCAATGTCCTTCAATCGGGCCTGAACCCAGGCCTTGCGGTGCTCGTAGGAGCGGCCGGTACGGGAATCGAGGCCGCAGAGAAAGGCGCGGCGGACGCACCGGGAAACACAATGGTAATAGGCCTCCACCCCTTGGGTGACCACTTCGCTACGGGCAATGGCCATTATGCATGCCTCCTTATTTATGCCCAGGGTAGCAGGTTGAGGACATCATGTCAAAATATATGGATGTCTAAAATAAAGGAGATCCAGGAAAGGCCCGACCTTGGACTGGTCGGGCCTGGTTGAGCTTTGCGTTAAGAGGGAAACGTTTGGGGCTTCAGGCCACACCCGATAAGGTGATGCGGCCGTTCCGGTCCCCCGGGCCTGATTTTCTCAGGTCAGTTCATACCCGGCCAGCATGGCCCGGGCGATCACCATGCGCTGGATGGTCAGGGTGCCCTCCTCGAGCAGGTTGAGCCGGGCGTCCCGGTGCAGCATTTCAATGGGATGGGCCGCCGTGTACCCGATCCCGCCCACGGTCTGGAGCGCGGTTTCGGTGACCCGGCAGACCGCTTCCGCGCCAAAGGTCTTGCAGGCCGAGGCCTCGACCGGAATGGGGCGGCCCTGGTCGATCTTGCGGCAGGCGTCGTCCAGCATGCACCTCAGGGCATAGACGTCGATGGTCATGTCGGCCAGGTACTGCCGAACGCCTTCCCGTTCGGCAATGGCCTTGCCGAAGGTGACCCGCTTCTTGGAAAAGTCCAGGGCGACTTCCAGGGCCCGTTCCGCCGTGCCCAGGGAGGAGGCGGCGATGAAGACCCGGCTGGTTTCCAGCATGGACAGGGCGTGCTCCAGCCCGTCCCCCTCCCGGCCGATGACCATGTCGGCGGGGACCAGGCAGTCCTTGAAGGTCAGGATGCCGTGGGAGCTGCCCCGGCAGCCCAGAAGGGCCTTGTGGGGTTCGAGGGTGAAGCCTGGCGTGTCGCGGTGGACGAGGATGCCGCTGATTCCCCTGGACCCGGCGTTCTTGTCCGTGTAGCAGTAGACGGCAATGTAATCGGCGAAGTCGGTGTTGGTGATCAGGTGCTTTTCGCCGTTGATGACGTAATGGTCCCCCTGGCGGACGGCCGTGGTCTTGATGTCCCGGCCGGTCCCGGACTTGGCCTCGGTCAGGCCGAAGGCCACGGATATCTCGCCGGTGGCGATCTTGGGCAGGAGTTCCTTTTTCTGCTCATCCCGGCCTCCCCGAACGATTCCCTTGGACATGGAGTTATGGACGTGGATCAGCACCCGCACACCGCCATGCACCTTGGACATCTCGACCAGGATCGGAATGTACTGGGTCATGGTCAGGCCCGACCCGCCGTACTCCTCCGGGATCAGCAGCCCCCATAATCCGTGCTCCCGGAATTTCGGGAACCAGACCTCCGGCGCGATGCGCCCCGTTTTTTCAATCTCCGGGACTGCCGGATCGAGTTCCCGCCAGAAGAAGTCAAAGATGTCGGCCTTCAAGGCCTCGAATTTTTCCGGGTCCATTTTCTTACCTCCTTGTGGAAACAGGCGGGTTATGAGATCGGTTTTGATCAACTGACCATGGAAAAACCGCCGGAAACGCTCAAACACTGGCCCGTGATGAACGGGGCCCGGCCGGATACCAGGAAGGCCGCGGCCGCGGCCGCGTCGGAGGGCCGGCCCAGGCGGCCCAGGCCCCGGCCGATGGGATAGTGCTTCAGGCGTTTAGGCAGCATGGGGTCGGTCTCGACGGTTGCCTCCGGGTCCAGAGTGGCCTTGGTCCCTTCGTGGGCCGTGGCCCCGATGGCGATACAGTTGACATTGATGCAATACCGGCCCACCTCCCGGGCCAGGGCCTTGCTGAAGCCCAGTATCCCGGCCTTGGCCCCGGAATACACGGCCAGGTATGCCTCGCCGATCCGGCCGGCCTCGGAGATGATGCTCAGAATCCTGCCGCCCCGCTTTTCGATCATGCCGGGCAGGACCGCGGCGCAACAGTTCAGACAGCCGTAAAAGTTGAGATCGGTGACCTGTTTCCATTTGTCGATCGGTGAATCGGCAAAGGTCTGGTAGCCGAAGTTCTCGTCGTCGTAAAACGCGGCCGGCACACCGGCATTGTTGATCATGATGTCGATCGGCCCGAACCGGCCGACCGCCGCGGCCGCCATGGCCCGGACCTGCTCGATATCGGTCACGTCCGCCTGAAGCCCGATGGCCTGCCCCCCGGCCTCGCCTATCTCATCGGCCACGCTCCGGGCCCGTGCCTCGAACAGGTCGTTGATGATCACGCGGGCGCCTTCGGCGGCCAGGACCCGGCCGATCTCCCGGCCCACGCCCTGTCCGGCCCCGGTAATAAGGGCCACTTTTCCCTGGATTGCCAATTCCATTGTAACCTCCTGAGAGTCCTTTTGTCTTCCCATTTTCCAACCAGGAAAATCCGGGGCCTAACGCCCCCGAAAGACCGGTCCGCGCTTTTCCACAAAGGCCTGCACGCCTTCCTGGCGGTCTTCGGTCTTCTGCAAAAACGCGGCGCATTTGGCTTCGTAGTCGCAAGCGCTGACCAGGTCCATCTGCATGCCCTGGTTGGCGCAGGCCTTGAGCATGCGCAGGGACAGGGGCGGCCGTTCGGCCAGTTCGGCCGCCCATCTCCCGGCCGCTTCCATCAGGCCCTCCGGTGGGGCGACTTCGTCCACCAGCCCGATCTCCAAGGCCCCTTTGGCGTCGACCCGGTCGCCGAAATAAAGGAACTTTTTGGCCCGGGCGATCCCGATCAGCCGGGGCAGACGGGCCGTGCCGCCGCCGGCGGGAATGACGCCGAGTTTGACCTCTCCCAGCCCGAAGCTGGCCGCTTCCGAGGCGATGCGAAAGTCGCAGCACAGGGCGATCTCCAGCCCGCCGCCGTTGCAGGGTCCGTTGACCGCGGCAATGACGATCTTGCCTAGATTTTCGATCTGAAAAAAGAACGGGTGGGCCCGGCCGACCGGCAGCTGCCGGGCCTGGGGATCGGCCATCTCCTTGATGTCGGCCCCGGCGCAAAAACCCCGGCCGGCCCCGGTCAGAATGACCGTCCGGACCGTATCGTCCTCATCGATTTCCTTGAGTATCGCCTCGAATTCGTCGACCATCTTCATGTTGATGGCGTTCAGGCGCTCCGGGCGGTTCAAGGTCAGGACGGCGACGCCGCCCCTTTTTTCCAGAACCATGGTTTCGAAACTCATTCGGGTTCTCCATGTAATTTTACGGCTGCTGTCTTGCGGTCATCGCGTCAGGATGTGAATGCCGCAGGCCCCGGCCTCGAGTCCGGCCACGGCGCCGCCGAGCATGTGGGCCAGCCCGACCTTGGCTTCAGGCGTCTGGCGCTTTCCGGCCTGACCCCTCAGGTGCAGGGCGACCTCGCAGACGGTTCGAACGCCGGAGGCGCTGAGGGGATGGCCCAGGGCCAGAAGTCCGCCGCTGGGGTTGACCGGGATTTTCCCGCCGACCCAGGTCGCTCCGGAACGGAGCAGATCGACACCCTGGCCCGGCTTGCACAGCCCCAGGTCCTCGTAGCGCAGAATCTCCTCCGGCGCGAAGGCCTCGTGCAGTTCGACCAGGTCCAGGTCCTCGGGGCCGACGCCCGACATCTCGTAAGCCATACGGGCCGCCTTGCCGCCCAGGGGCGACCGGGTGATGTCGTCCTGTCGATAGGTGTAGTCCGCGGAGAGCAGGACCGACCCCGCGACCTTGATGGGGTTGGTGGTGTGCTTGCGAGCCACGTCCATGGAACACATGATCACGGCAGCCGCGCCGTCCGTGTTGGGGCAGCACATCAGCAGTGTGATCGGATCGACGATCATCCGGGAGGCCAGGACCTCTTCGACCGTGAACTCCTTCTGGTACTGGGCCATGGGGTTCAGGCAGCCATGATGATGATTCTTGACCGAGACCTGGGCGAAGTCCTCGAGGGTGGCCCCGTGTTCGTCCATCTGGCGCCTGGCCAGCAGGGCGAAAATGCCCGGCATGGTCAGGCCGAGCTGGCCGTCCAGATCATCTTTGGCCGGCGGAATGAGCTGCCGGGCGAACGTGCTGGTGGTCATGGACTCCACGCCTATGGCGATGCCCACATCATAGAAACCGGCTGCTATGTCCTTCCACAAACCGCGCACCGCGGTCGATCCGCCGGCGCAGGCGTTTTCGACATTGATCATCTCGATGTCGGTGACGCCCACTTCCTTGAGAATCGTCTGTCCGGTCACCATGGGCTCGACGATGCGGGCCGTATAGGCCACCTGTATATCCTTGGGCTTGAGGCCCGAGTCCTTGATGGCGGCCATGGCGGCCTCGCGGCCCAGGTCGGTGACCGACCGCTCGGGCAGCTTGCCGAACTGACTCTGCCCCACTCCGAGTACGGCGACTTCTCTCATGGGTTCTCCCCTTTCCAGATTAATCCGGCTTTACGGAAAATCGCTTGATGGTCCTGCAGGAATATTATTCGGGGGCGATCGCCCTAGGGCGGCCGCCTCTGGGCTTCAGACCGGACGGAACATGTACCCCAGGATATCCCGGTCGCCTTCCGTCCAAAGATGATCGATGACGACTTCCATCTCCATGCCGGCCTCGAACGGTTTGTCGTCCCGTATCTTCAGCGGCGCAAAAACGCGAATCCCCTCGGGCAGGTTGATATACCCGATGGCGTAGGGAGGCTGAAAATGCATGGAGGGCATATGCCCGATCGCATAAGAGTACAGCTCGCCTTTGCGGTTCAGCCTGGTCTCTTCCAGGTTGTCCCCAAAACAGGTCAGGCAGGTCTGGACCTTGGGAAAAAATATCTGACCACAGCCTTGGCAGCGGTTCCCCACCAGTTCGGCGCCTTCCGGACCTTGGACGAAGGCACCTTCTCGAATCGGCACTTGTTCTGCCATTGGGTTTTCCCTTTCATTGTTTTGGATGAATTGATGTTTATCCCTAACCAGCTGCGTCCCCGAAGAAAAATAATGACCGGCCCTGTCAGGCCGGCAAGAGCCATATTGCCGGCCCGCCTAGCGGCCTTTGAACCGAGGCGGGCGCTTTTCCGTAAAGGCCCTCGCTCCTTCGGTAAAATCTTCGGATTTTCCCAGTTCGCCCAGGCTGCGCCGACAGACGATGTAAAAATCCCGAAGGCATTCCGCCTGGATTTTGGTCGTGGTCTGCTTGATCAGACGCATGGCCACCGGCGACGAAAGCATGATGTCTTCGGCCATTTTCACGGCGGTCGGGATAAGTTCCTCATGAGGAACGACCCGGTTGACGATGCCCATGTCCCGGGCCGTTTGGGCCGAAACCGGTTCGCCCAGCATCCCCAGTTCATTGGTGGCCTTAATCCCGATCATGGGCGGCCCGAAGACGGCGAATATCAAAGGCGCCGCACCGACGCGCCCTTCCGGCAGGGCAAAGGCCGCTTTTTCCGAAGCCACGGCCAGATCGCTGAGCAGGGCCAGTTCGCACCCCCCGCCGAAAGCCAGCCCGTTGACGGCCGCGATCAGCGGCTTTTCGAGGTGAACGATGGTTTCGACCAGCGCGTAGATACAGCCGACGATCAGGTCTTCAGCGTCTTTGGGACTCTGCAGGTCGGCCAGAATGGAAATGTCGTCGCCGGCGCAAAATCCCCGGCCGGCCCCGGTCATAATCATCACCGCCGCGTCATCGTCACGGTCGGCCTCCTTCAAGGCCTCACCCAGTTCCCTCCAAAGCGCCAGGTCCAGTGCATTGAGTTTGTCCGGGCGGTTGAGGGTGATAAAAGCGATGTGGTCCCTGACTTCGTATAACACGCTGTGATAAGCCATATCGGTGCCCCTTTCCCTAGCCTTCTTTCCTGGCCAGATCGAGGGAAGTCTCGATGTTCTCCTGATGAAAAGGCCGGTAGGTCCGTTGCCCGGCCAGCAGGCCCCTGGCCGCGACCATCATGTGAATGGTCGGCGTGCCTTCCTCGAGCCAGTTCAGCCTGGCGTCCCGATAGAGGCGGTCGATGGGGTATTCACCGGTGTAACCGATGCCGCCGAAGACCAGCAGGCCGTTGTCCGTCACCCGCCGCTCGGTCTCGATGGCCAGCAACTTACATAGGTTGGCCTCCATGAGAATGTTCTCGCCCCGGTCGATTTTCCGGGCCGTGTCCGAGAGCGCGCACTGGAGAGCGTAAATGTCCAGGGCCATTTCGGACAGATAGCGCTGCACGGCCTGCCGCTCGGCAATGGGCTTGCCGAAGGTCAGGCGTTTCCCGGCGTATTCAACGGCCAAATCCAGACAGCGCTCCATGGTGCCCAATGCGTTGGCCGCGATTCGCACCCGGCTCACGTTCAGGGCGTAGACCGTGGGCTCCAGGCCCTTGCCCTCTTCGCCAAGGATGTTGCCGACCGGCACGGCACAGTCATCGAAAAGCAGGCGTCCGTGATAGGCGCCCTTGCATCCCATGCAGGGTTTCATGTCCCGGATGGTGAAGCCCTTACGGTCCCGCTCCACGAGCAGGTTGCTTATCTCGTACCGGCCGTCGGCCATTTCCGTCCAGCAGACCACGCAGAAGACGTCGGCGAAGTCGGCGTTGGTGATCAGGTGCTTGGTCCCGTTGAGGATGAAATGGTCGCCCTCCCTTCGGGCCCGGGCCTTGATATCCCGTCCGGTGCCCCCTTCCGGCTCGGTCAGCCCCAGGGGCATCGACGACTCGCCGCGGGCGATCCTGGGGAAAAAGGTCTTTTGCTGTTCTTCGCTCACGAACTTGAGCACGTCGGCCCCGCCGTTGTGCACGTGCAGCAGGACCCGGATGCCGCCGTGGACCTTGGACCATTCCTTTTCAAACTCGAGGTACTGGGCCTCGGACAGATCCATGCCGCCGTATTCTTCCGGCACCAGGAGGCCGAGCTGCCCCGTGTCCCTGAACTTCGGCCACAGCACGTCCCTGGGGATGCGCTCCGTCCGCTCGATCTCCTCCTCCAAAGGCGCCACTTCATCCCATAAAAAACTGAAGGCCTTCTCCCTGTACTCCGCGAAGGACCGGTCGTCCATGGCCATGCCGATGCTCCTTTCAGCCGTCCGTTCCGGCGTCCCCGGCCACAGGATAGGTGCCGGGAAAAAGATGGTTGACGATCTCCCTGTAATCGGGGTGACAGCCCTCGATATGGGCCAGCCCCCGCCTTTTGGCGGTTTTCTTGGAACAGTCGCCGATACAGACGGCCGTACCTCCCTCCATTTCAGCCGGGGGCTCGGACTGACCCATGACGATGCGAATCCGGCACAGATCGTCCCGGCCGCCCAGTTGCCGCACCAGTTCGGGCGCGCCGAAGATTTTGGATACGGCCTTGTAGAATGACACCGTGCACATCGTGCAGGTCTTGTCGTCGCCATAAACCTCAAAGGGGTCTATCTTGAACAGGGCCATGTCCGGCCTTTTGAACCTGGCCCCCACCTCCTCGACGCGCTCGCCCACGACTTCGATGTCCTCGACCGACCGGAGATGCCCGACCTCCCCGACCTCAATACCCATGAGCTTCAGGCAAACGTTGTCCACGGCCATCATGTCTCGGCCCGCGACCAGGAGGTCCATCCGCTTGACTTCACCCACCGGCGGCCCTGTGGGGCCCGTGCCCTCGATGCAGTAGATTCCGTCGACCACCGTCAGGGCCGGTCGGACGACCTCACTCATGGCCAGGATGCAGGCATGGA
>JAHJTB010000154.1 GCA_018830135.1 Pseudomonadota bacterium
AAGAGAGTTAATGGTCAGAAGCGTAGCTTGCCGCTTAAAGAGCTTGTAGAATTCGCCTTGAATAGAAGTGTCTCGGTTGACTGGCTATTAACCGGACAGGATCACTCAGTCGCCCCTCCGCCGGAACCTCCGGACCTACAGGTCATGGCCGTCAAACACGCCCGGCTGGTCCAGGACGCCGTGGCCCAGGGCCTCTATCTCTCAATACCCCTATTAAAGGATGCCGTAGCCGCCGGCCCGCCCACCGAAGTTGACGAACAAGATATAGAAGGCTGGGTCCTCATCTATGCCGACCGGCATTGGCTCAGGGGCGATCCCGTCAATTACACCTGCGTCCGCGTCCAGGGCCGTAGCATGTACCCCGTCCTTGATCACGGCGACATCGTCGCCATCGATCATCAATGCGTCCCCCTGGACCTGGACGAACTCAAGCGCCTCAACGGGAAAATGGTCGCCTTCCGCGTCGAAGGCGGCGTCACTATCAAATGGTTCAAGTACATCGAGGACAAGGAACTGGTCGTCGGCATCCCGGAAAATAGAAACGAGGTTGACCACCTGGTCGCCCTACGCGGAGACCAGATCAATGAAGGCATCGTCGGCTGCATCCGCTGGTGGTGGAGCAAAATAGGTTAATCCCGGCCCGCCGTCAACTATCGGCCAGCTCCGCCCCCTAATACATTCACCTTAATTTCGCTTTTTTCGGGGGTCCGGCCCAAAAACCCGGTTGTCAATCCAAAATTCGCCCATATCCAGCCTATGTAGTCCATCTCCTTGATTTGTCACTGTTTTATACCCTGGTTGTCAATTTGATACTGGTTGTCGATCTGGTTGTCAGTCTATATTGGATTTCGCCAACCACTTAAAAAGCTCGAAAGCACGTGACGGAACCATATTTTTAATGCTATATTAAGCCTTGAATAAATAAAGGGAGCTGGACTGAGATCGCGATAGTGTTATGCTGGGGGTAGGTATTGTAATTAGGAATGGCAATTATTATGGATAATAAAATTGGTATTTCAAGGGGGAGTTATGAATTTTCAAAAAAAAATTATCCCAATTGAATCTCTTTTATTAGATCCAGAAAATGCGCGACACGGGGAACAAGATGATCAAAATGCTGTACTGAAATGGATGTCTACTGGAAAGGACAAGGCAAAAGTCATAATACTTGCTCAGTCGATCGCTAAGAATGGGCCAAATCCCAGTGAACTTCCTATTGTAATTCCAGCAGGGGATGGCGAACAGAGGCTTTACATCGTTTTAGAGGGTAACAGGCGTATTGCGGTTATGAAAATGCTGCATGATCCAGATAAATGTCCTGATAATAAAGTTAGAGCATTGTTTCATAAAATCAGTAAATCAGCACAGGTCACCCTACCGAACGAAATGGAGTGTGTCGTCTACCCTGATTTCGAAACAGCTGCAATGTGGATTCAGCTTCGTCATCAAGGCGAACAACAGGGGGCCGGGATTGTTAATTGGGGAGCGAAGGAGACTGAATATTTTGCTAAGCGATTGGGTAGGCGGGGACGTTATAACGCAGCTACACTATTATTGGATTATGCTACAAATAAAAATATAATAACCCAAGAAGAATCAAATCGAATTCCAATTACTAATGTAACTCGTTTGATCAATAGTCCAGATGTTAGACGGGAGATAGGTTTACACCAAAGAGAAGGCAAGTTATCCCGTGTCGCAGACGAAGAGTATTTTGACATAGCTGTTGGTGATATGCTAAAAGCCCTTAGTTCTGGCTACTGGACGGTATCAAAACTTAAATCGAGGACCCTAAGAGAGGGTTTCATTAAGAAGATAAAAGAGGAAAAAAATTGGGGGGCATATGAATTAAAAGATGAGACACCAATAACAGATGAATCAGAAAATGTATCTAAAGCAGGCGTTGAATATAAACAGGAAAAGAAATATAGCGGTAGAGACCCATTAAAGCGGAAAACCCCATTCTCTAGCAGTGCCACTATAAAAATTCTGAATAAGCGCTTACGAATAATATTTCAAGAGCTAAAAAAAGATCAATGTTGATGATTATGTCAATGCTGCATCTGTCCTGACGAGAGTTTTTATTGAGGGATGCATTAACGAATATATTACTAATAATAAAATTCAAATTGACGATAGGCAAAATAGTACTCTTGCCAGAAAAGGAAGAATGGTTAGAGACCATATTTTAAAAGCAAATCCGAATAATAGACATCAAGTAGAGAATGATTTAAAAGCGATTGAAACATTTTATAGCGATCCTAATAGTATCGGGTCTGCTAATACATTCAACAATGTTCTTCATAATCCTAATTACTCCTATACTCCCAAAGAGCTTAAGATTATATGTGATCGACTTGAGCCGAGCCTTAGATGGTTTGACGGTCACGTATAGCGATGGGCAATTTAGTAATCGAACGTACTCCAATAGTATTTATTAGTTGACAGGAGGAGCATGTCAACCACCTCTACACCTTTACGGTATCCTGGCGGAAAGAGCCGCTTGGCCCGCTTTTTCAGTTATATGCTTAGGATGAATAGTATAACCGATTGCGCTTATGTAGAACCCTTTGCTGGAGGGGCTGGAGCCGCAATCAATTTATTACGTAAGGAATATGTTAGAACCCTTTACCTTAATGACATTGATTACGGTATATATTCCTTCTGGTATACTGTTCTTCACCATACTGATGATATTTGCCGACGGCTAGCATATGTCCCGTTAACTATTGAAGAGTGGCACAGGCAACGTGATATCGTCAATAATCCCCAAAATTCATCAGTTGAAGAATTGGGGTTCGCGGTTTTGTTCATGAATCGAACTAATCGATCGGGGATTATCAAGGGTGGCGTTATTGGGGGCCAGAAACAAACTGGTAAATGGAAAATTGATGCCCGTTTCAATCGATTAATTTTAATTGAAAAAATTAAACGTATCGCTTTATATCGCGAACGGATTAATTTATTTTGCATGGATGCCCACGACTTTTTAACAGATGTCATTATGGAATATAAGCAAAAAATGTTCATTTATCTTGATCCTCCATACTACGAGATGGGTAAAGCTTTATATAAGAATCATTATAAACATAATGACCACCTTTCCCTTTCCGAAACGCTTAAATCATTTAATGATAAGCCTTGGGTTATTTCATACGACAACGTCCCCCAGATAAAGACATTTTACGAAAATTATCAACAAATTACTTATGGAATAAACTACAGCGCTGCAGACCGTTACACAGGCAAGGAAATAATGTTCTTCAGTCATTTGATCAAACAACCGATTTTAGAAGACCCACTAAGCATAAGCAATTACGCGTAGCACTATAAATAGGTTTACATATAATTTAAATATACCTTTTCTTATTTTAATTATTATCATTCGATTAATGGAATTAGCACATTATAGAGAATTAGGAAATGAGCGATGATCTGAATAGATTTTTTTTTCAGACCATGTACCGGCCAAGCCTGGAAATTACGGAATATCAATAATATATAATTTGGGAAATTACAGGATATAATGATAATAATTAGCAACCTAATTAGCTTGGAGGATAATATGAAAGTATTACTGATTCCGACATTATACATTATCTGTTACTTCCTATTGTTAATATATGTTTGGCCACAAATTGATAAACCAGGTATTCTCGGCTTTATTAGTGTTCTTGGAGGTGGGCTAGTTGGTATAGTGAGTTCATTTATAGCAGCATTTATTGGCTTGCAGCGAATCGAAAAAGAGTCTGTAACCAAAGTAAAAGAGTTTGCATCTACACAAGCTCTGGAACTTACAAAATTAGAGATTGAACTACGCCTTAAGTCAAATTCATTCCAAATCCTTGCTGCGGCAAAAATTTATCGTGAATTCTATAAGGCGCTCTTTGAACTCTATGACAGTAAGAATTGGCCACATGCTATTGAGGAACATGGCCTACTCGGGATATACGATTTTACTTCTAAAATAGGGAAAGGATAAGGAAAGGATAGTAAGGGATAAGGAAAGGACACCCATGAATTCCCTTTGAAATCCGTACCGGATTGCATTGGCTATTATCCTGCATCCTGATGGCCCTGATTTTTTCTCAAACCATTTGCCGGCCAGGCCATCAGCCTTGATTTTTTCTCAAACTAATTGTTCTCAACCGATTTCCCCGACATCGAACGAAAAAGCTCTCTAAATCAAGGACATATCCCCCGCAATCCCCCCGGATGTCAGCACATCCCGCTTTCTCAAACCATTTGCCCCCGCTCACTGGTCTTTCGAGCCTTGCAGTCGCCCCGGCTGCTTACCCCCTGCTGCCCCGAAAATCGAAAGGGCTTAGACCGTGTGATCTAAGCCCTTGTTTTTTCTGGTGCGCCGCGAAGGAATCGAACCTTCAACCTAATGATTAAGAGTCATTTGCTCTGCCTAGTTGAGCTAGCGGCGCTCTGAGGGGGCCTTGCGGCCCCGAAGAAATCTTCTTACCACCGAAGGTCGGCCAAGTCAAGCCGCCCGAGCGGATTTTCTTGCCCCCGGGGTCGAAAAGATCAGCCGGCGGCCGCCTTGCGTTGGGCGGCCTGGCGGCAAAGGTTGATCACGTAGTCCCGGCCGAGGTCCCCGTTTTCGAGGCGGTCCAGCCAGGCGGCCGGCAGGGCCTCGAACCCGTAGTATGCGCCGGCGATGGCCCCGGCCATGGCGCCGATGGTGTCGGCGTCGCCGCCCAGGTTGACGGCCATGAGCACGGCTTCGCGGAAGTTCGTGGTCATGAGGAAGGCGGCGATTGCCGGGGGCACGGCTTCGATGGCCTTGACGTCGCATTGGAACAGGCCGCGAATCTGGGCGATCACGTCCAGGGTCTCGCCGGGCTGGATGTTGGCCACGGCCAGCAGGCGGGTGGCCGAAAGTTCGTCGTGGTCGCGGGCCAGGCCGGCCAGGGTGCGGAGGAAGGACTCGACGAAGAGGGGGGCGTCGTCGAGTCCGGCCCGGGTGGCCATGGCCACGGCCCCGGCCTGAATGACCGCGCCGGCCAAAGCTTCGGGGTGCCGATGGGTGATGGAGGCCTGCCGGGCGGCCTCCTGGGCGGCCCGGTCCAGGTCGTCGTAAAAATAGAAGCCGGCCGGGGCCACGCGCATGGCCGCGCCATTGCCGAAGGAGTCGGTTCCGACCCGGTCCCAGGCCTCGCCGGCGGCCAGTTGGGACATGATGCCGTAGATGCGGCCGCCGTACCCGCGCTCGGGATGGAAGTTGACCGTGAAATGACGGGCCAGCAGGGCCGGGTCCAGGTCGCCCGTGGCGGCCAGGACCTCGAGCAGGGAGATGGCCATTTCCGTGTCGTCGGTGTAATGGCCGGCCGGGAAGCGTCCGGGCCACATGTCGTCGAGCATTCCGCCGTAGGTCTCGAGAATGAGTTCGTGGGGCTGGCCTTCCACGGCCATGCCCAGGGCGTCGCCGATGAAGGCGCCCAGGGCCGAGCCGGCGAAACGGCTGAAAAGCGGGTCGGATGTATGGAGCATGTCGCTGATCCCCTTTCAAAAGGCATTATGGGACGGCGGGGCGGTCAGGTCAAGGCGGTTGTGCGGGCTCGTTTCCCGAACCCGATCAAGAGCTTGTCCAAAGGGGATCAAAAGCCTTGCCAAGTCCGGGGGGAATTTGCTATGAAAGGCCATATATTGTGTATGGAGTCCCCATGAGCACTAGGTCTGCCACTTTCGAGCCCGAGGGCTCTCCCTCCCTGGCTTCGATCGACCTGGGCTCGAACACGGTCCGCCTGCTGGTGGGCCGGGCCGAGGGCGGCCGAATCTCGCGCCGCCTGGTGCGCCAGGAGACCACGCGCCTCGGGCAGGGGCTGATACCGGGAGCACGGTTCAGGCCGGAGGCCCTGGCCCGGACCTGGCGGGTCCTCGAGGCCTTTCGGGACGAGACTGCCGCCCGGGGGGCCGAGCGGGTGCTGCTGGGGGCGACCATGGCCGTGCGGGAGGCGGCCGACGGGCCGGACCTGCTGGCCCGGGTCGAGCGCGAGTTGAATTTCAAGACCGTCATGCTCACCGGAGACCAGGAGGCCGCCCTGACCGCGGCCGGCGTCCTGACCGTTCTGGACCCGGTCCCGGAGCGGGCGGTCATTTTCGATCTGGGGGGCCGGAGCACGGAATTCGTTCTGGTTGAAAAGGGCTGTCGGGCGCGGGTAAAAAGCCTGAGCCTGGGCGCGGTGGCCCTGACCGAAGCCCATCTGACCGGGGACCCTCCGGGACCGGGGGAGATCGATTCCTGCCGCCGGGCGGCGGCCTTGACCCTGGCCCAGGACCTGATAGACTTCAAGGAACGGGTCGCGCGGCCGTTTTCCCTGGTCGGGACGGCCGGAACGACGACCACGCTGGCGGCGATGGACCAGGCCCTGGCGGTCTATCGTCCGGAACTCATCGACAACTACCGACTGTCCCGGGACGGCCTGGCCGGTCTGTTCGAACGACTGGCCGGGATGTCCGTGCTCGAACGGAGCCGGATGCCCGGGCTTCCGGCGGACCGGGCCGACGTGATCGCGGGCGGCGCGGCCGCTGTTTTGGAAATCATGGACTTTTTTAATATGAACGAGTTGATCGTCAGCGATGCCGGCCTGCTGGAAGGACTCTGGCTGGCGGCGGCCGGACGGGAGGAGATTGGGCATGACGAATGACAGGGTGTGGAAGGAAGGACTGACTTTCGACGATCTGCTGCTTGTGCCGGCCCGTTCGGAGGTGCTTCCGGCGGACGTGGATGTGACGACCCGGCTGACGGCCGAGATCGCCTTGCACATTCCGCTGGTCAGCGCGGCCATGGATACGGTGACCGAATCCGAGACGGCCATCACCATGGCCCGCCACGGGGGTCTGGGCATCATGCACCGCAACATGGACCTGGGGCGGCAGGTCACGGAGGTCCAGAAGGTCAAGAAGTCGGAGAGCGGGATGATCGTGGACCCGGTCACGGTCGAGCCGGAGCAGTTGGTCAGCGAAGTCCTGGAGATCATGAAAAAGTACCGCATCTCCGGGGTGCCGGTGGTCAAGGGCGAGGAGCTCCGGGGCATTGTCACCAACCGGGACCTGCGTTTCGAGACGAATTACGACCGTCCCGTGTCCGAAGTCATGACCAAGGACCGCCTGGTCACGGCCCAGGAGGGCATCACCCTGGAGGAGTCCAAGATTCTGCTGCACGAGCACCGGATCGAAAAGCTGCTCGTGGTCGACGACCGCAAGCGCCTGGTGGGCCTGATCACGATCAAGGACATCGAGAAGGTCCGGCAGTATCCTAACGCCTGCAAGGACCATCTGGGCCGCCTGCGCGTCGGCGCGGCCGTGGGCAGCGGCCTGGACGTGCTCGAGCACGTCGAAGCCCTGCTCTCGGCCCAGGTGGACCTGATCGCGGTGGATTCGGCCCACGGGCATTCCGTGGGCATTATCGAAATGGTCCGCCTCATCCGGTCCGAGTTCCCGGACGCCCAGATTCTGGCCGGCAACGTGGCCACGGCCGAAGGCACGCGGGCCCTGATCGAGGCCGGGGCGAACGGGGTCAAGGTGGGCGTGGGGCCGGGCTCGATCTGCACGACCCGGGTCGTGGCCGGCGTGGGCGTGGCTCAGATGACGGCCATCATGGATTGCGCCCGGGAGGGCGACAAACACGGCGTGCCCATCCTGGCCGACGGGGGCATCAAGTTTTCCGGAGACGTGACCAAGGCCCTGGCCGGGGGGGCCCACGCGGTCATGATCGGGTCCCTGTTCGCCGGAACCGACGAAAGCCCGGGCGAAACCGTGCTCTTCCAGGGCCGGACATACAAGGTCTACCGGGGCATGGGCTCGATCGAGGCCATGCGGGAAGGCAGCCGGGACCGCTACTTTCAGGAAGATGCCCTGTCCGATTCCAAACTGGTCCCGGAAGGCATCGTCGGCCGGGTGCCCTACCGGGGTCCCCTGGCCGAAAGCATCTACCAGCTCATGGGCGGACTCCGGGCCGGCATGGGCTACGTAGGCTGCGCCAACATCCAGGAGTTGAGGACCAAGCCGCAATTCACGCGAATCACCTCGGCCGGCCTCAAGGAAAGCCACGTCCACGACGTAATCATCACCAAGGAAGCGCCCAACTACCGGATGGAACAGTTCTGAGCCGTGAATGAACCGTATCCGGAAAAGAGGAACCGTCGCCTTCGGGGAAAAGTTGGGGCGCACCCGACTTGTACGCCGTTGGCGTGTTGGTTTCGCGGTTGCGAAGAACGGTCCTTTGGGTTTGCCAAAAGGCCATGGGGTTAGAGACAAGCATGGCTACCGGGAGAGCTTCATGGTCCACAGGGCCTGTCCGCCTCGGGCCAGGTTGCTTCGTCGCTTCGCTCCCCGCAACGACGGTCCCGTGTCGGTTTCGTTGCTGCGAGGAGCCGTCCCTTGGGCAAGGCAAAAGGTTATGGGGTTTAAAGACGGGTCGGCCGAGGCGGCAGGACCGGAGGGGTGCTGGAAACAGGGATGTTGGGTTACGCTTCGCTAACCCAACCTACCAGTTCTTTGGATATGGCAAAGGTCCATGGCTCACAAGGCTTGAACGCCGGTGACGCTCCGCAACGACGCTGCCTATAAGCACCGTCATTGCGAAGAGCGAAGCGACGAAGCAATCTGGTGAACCCGAGCGGCGTCAATTCGCTCGTTCCCAGGCTCTTGCCCGGGAACGCCTGGTGGACATGAAGCTCTGTTTCAACACCTTGTTCCATATGGTCCGTTCATGGCAGAACGTGGCAGGATAACAAAAAAGATGGAAGCGGGAGCTTCCTGGATCAGGTTCCCAAGCTGGAGCCCGGGAGCCAGTAAATTTTTCCCTAACCCGGCACTCTCCCTCAGGCTTGCCAGGCTCTGGCTGGGAGAGGGGGTGTGCATCGATGCTTTTTTCAGTAAAACCAGCCTGACAGGGCTCCCTCTCCCCCAGGGAGAGGGCCGGGGTGAGGGTCTTCTGTCCTCCCGAACCGCCACCTGAAAAATGACTCGGCGTCATGAGCCTGGGTGGCGGATGAACGTTTTTTCTTCGGAGGCGCCGCGGGCGACGAAGCCGTTTCGCCTGTGGCGGATAAATCGCGCCTGTGGCGGATAAAACTCGACAGAGGCTGAAAAGCTTCCTGCACCCTGAAAGCAAATAACCGAACCAGCCCGGTCTTCGGACAAGAATCAGCGGGGTCAGCGGCATGGATCAACACGTTCACGAAAACATGGTCGTCATTCTGGATTTCGGCTCCCAGTACACCCAACTCATCGCCCGCCGGATCAGGGAACTCAAGGTCTATTGCGAGATTCACCCCTGCACCGAGGACCTGGCCCGGATCAAGGCCCTGAGACCCGGGGGCGTCATTCTGTCCGGCTCGCCGTTTTCGGTCTACAGCCCCGGCGCGCCCACGGTGGACCCGGAGGTCTTCGAACTGGGCGTGCCGGTCCTGGGCATCTGCTACGGCATGCAGCTCATGACCCACCTGCTGGGCGGCAAGGTGGCCGGTTCGGACCATCGCGAGTACGGCCCGGCCCGGCTGATCCTGGACGAATCCGGCGGACTTTTTGAAGGCCTCGATGACGAAGCCGGGGGACTGCCGGTCTGGATGAGCCACGGCGACCGGATTCTGGAACCCCCGCCGGGTTTTTCCATCATCGCCCGCAGCGGAAACTCGCCGGTGGGGGCCATGCGCGACCCGGCCGGGCGGATGTACGGGGTTCAGTTTCATCCCGAGGTGGCCCACACGCCCCGGGGCAAGGAGATGCTGGCCAATTTCCTGTTCCGGGTCTGCCGTCTGGAACCGACCTGGACCATGGCCAACTTCATTCAATGGACCATCGATCGGCTGCGGGACGAGATCGGGACGGAGCGCGTCATCTGCGCCCTGTCCGGCGGCGTGGGTTCGTCCGTGGTGGCGGTCCTGCTGCACCGGGCCATCGGCGACCGGATGACGGCCATCTTCGTGGACAACGGCCTTCTGCGCAAGGACGAGGCCGAGTACGTGGTCCGGGTCTTCCGGGAGCGTTTCCAGATCGATCTGGTCCACGTGGACGCGGCCGACCGGTTTCTGTCCGGTCTGGCCGGAATCGAGGACCCGGAACGGAAGCGCAAGATCATCGGCCACGAGTTCATCCGTCTTTTCGAGCAGGAGGCCGGCAAGCTGGGCCGGGTCCGTTACCTGGCCCAGGGCACCCTGTACCCGGACGTGATCGAGTCCGTGTCCTTCAAGGGGCCTTCGGCCACGATCAAGTCCCATCACAACGTCGGCGGGCTGCCCGAGGTCATGGACCTCGAGCTGATCGAGCCGCTACGGGAGCTGTTCAAGGACGAGGTGCGGGAGGTGGGGGCCGAACTGGGCATGCCCGAGGAGCTGGTCTGGCGGCAGCCGTTTCCCGGCCCGGGACTGGCCGTGCGGATTCTGGGCGAAGTCACGCCGGCCCGGGTCCGGATTCTTCAGAACGCGGACGCCATCGTGCGCGAGGAAATCCGGCGGGCCGGCCTGGCCCGGTCGGTCTGGCAGTATTTCGCGGTCCTGCTGCCGGTCCGGACCGTGGGCGTCATGGGCGACGAGCGGACCTATGAAAACGTGGCCGCGGTCCGGGTTGTGGACAGCGTGGACGCCATGACCGCGGACTGGACCCGGGTGCCTTACGAGGTCCTGGCCGGGATGTCGAACCGGATCATCAACGAGGTCAAAGGCATCAACCGGGTCGTCTTCGACATCTCCTCCAAGCCGCCGGCCACGATCGAGTGGGAATGACATGTCCGCCTCGCCTTTCGTTCATCTTCACGTGCACAGCGCTTACAGCCTGCTGGACGGGGCCATCCGCCTCAAGGACCTGATCTCGACGGCCAAGGGCTACGGCATGGACAGCGTGGCCATCACCGACCACGGCAACATGTTCGGGGTGCTCAAGTTCTACCTCGAGGCCCGGAAGGCGGGGATCAAGCCGATTATCGGCTGCGAGACCTACGTGGCCCCCAGGGGCCGGCACCGCCGGGACCCCAAGGACCCGGTCTATCACCTGGTGCTTCTGGCCCGGGACTACGAGGGCTACCGGAACCTGATCCGCCTGGTCTCCCTGGGCAACCTCGAAGGGTTCTACTACAAGCCCCGCGTCGACCCGGAACTGCTCGAAGCGCACAACCAGGGCCTGATCGCGCTGTCGGCCTGCCTGCAGGGCCACATCCCCCGGATGATCCTTTCGGGCCAGGATGAAGAGGCCCGCAAGACGGCTGAATGGTACGCCCGGGTCTTCCAGGACCGGTTCTATCTCGAGGTGCAAAAGAACTACCTGCCCGAGCAGGAGGTGGTCAACGAGGGTCTGAAGCGTCTGGCCGCCGAGATGGGCCTGCCCCTGATCGCCACCAACGACTGCCATTACCTGAAGAAGGAGGATGCCGAGGCCCACGACATCCTGCTCTGCATCCAGACGGGCAAGACGGTCGAGGACCGCAACCGGATGCGCTTCACCACCCAGGAGTACTATTTCAAGTCCCCGGATGAAATGGCTTCCATGTTCAGCGACATGCCCGAGGCCCTGGCCAATACCGGCCTGGTGGCCGGGATGTGCGACGTGGAGATACCGACCGAAGAGACCTCGGGTTACCATTTCCCCGAGTTTCCCCTGGAACCCGGCCAGGACCTGCAGGAAAAGCTGGTCTCCGAAGCCCGGGCCGGCCTGGAGCGGCGGCTCGAACGGATCATCCGGCGCCAAAACCCGAGCGAGGCCGAAATCCAGGCCTACCGGGACCGTCTGGAGCACGAGATTCAGGTCATCAACCAGATGGGGTTCGCCGGGTATTTCCTGATCGTGGGCGACTTCATCCGCTACGCCAAGGACAACGGCATTCCCGTCGGGCCGGGCCGCGGGTCGGCCGCCGGCAGCCTGGCCGCCTTCGCCCTGGGCATCACGGATATCGACCCGATACCCTACGGCCTGCTTTTCGAACGGTTTCTCAACGTCGAGCGGATATCCATGCCGGATATCGACATCGACTTCTGCACCGACGGCCGGGACCAGGTCATCCGCTACGTCACGGAGCGGTACGGCGGGCAGGAGCACGTGGCCCAGATCATCACCTTCGGGCAGATGCAGGCCCGGGCGGTCATCCGGGACGTGGGCCGGGCCCTGGGCCTGCCTTACGGCCAGGTCGACGGCATCGCCAAGCTCATACCCAACCGGCTCAAGATCACCCTGGACGACGCCATCCAGGAAGAACCTCGGCTGAACGAGGCGGCCCGGGATGACGCGCGGGTCGCCCGCCTGCTGGACGTGGCCCGGAAGCTGGAAGCCCTGCCCCGGCACGCCTCGACCCACGCGGCGGGCGTGGTCATCGGCGATCGCCCCCTGGTCGATCACCTGCCGCTCTACTGCGTGGCCACCGAGTCCGGCTCCGACCACAACCGGGCCGTGGTGACCCAGTTCGACATGAAGGGCGTGGAAAAGATCGGCCTGATCAAGTTCGACTTCCTGGGACTCAAGACCCTGACTTTGATCGCCCAGATTCTCCAACTCCTGAAAAACCGGGACATCGAAGTGGACATGGACCGCCTGGACCTCGCGGACCGGCCGACTTACGAACTCCTGGGCCGCGGAGACACCACGGGCGTGTTCCAGCTCGAATCCAGCGGGATGCGGGAAATCCTGGTCAAGCTGAAGCCCAGCCGGTTCGAGGACATCATCGCCCTGGTGGCCCTGTACCGGCCGGGTCCGCTCAAGAGCGGCATGGTGGACCAGTTCATCCAGGGCAAGCACGGCAAGATCAACGTGGAATACGAGCTGCCCGAACTCGAGCCCATCCTCAAGGAGACCTACGGGGTGATCCTGTACCAGGAACAGGTCATGCAGATTTCCAGCATCCTGGCCAACTACTCCCTGGGCGAAGCGGACCTGCTCCGGCGGGCCATGGGCAAGAAAAATCCCGAGGTCATGGCCAAGCAGCGGGGCCGGTTCATGGATGGGGCCCAGGTCAACCGGATCGACAAGTCCAAGGCCGCGCACATCTTCGACCTCATGGCCAACTTCGCCGAATACGGCTTCAACAAGTCCCACAGCGCGGCCTATGCTTTGATCGCCTTCCAGACCGCCTATCTCAAGGCCAATTACCCCGTCGAATTCATGGCCGCCCTGCTGACCGGCGAAGTGAGCAACCAGGAGAAGATCGTCCGCTTCATCAACGAGTGCCGCGAGAAGAACATGGTCGTCCTTCCGCCGGACATCAATGAGAGCGATATCAACTTCTCCGTGGTCGACGGGCAGATTCGTTTCGGTCTGGCGGCCATCAAGGGCGTGGGCCAGTCGGCCATCGAGTCCATCCTCGAAGCCCGGCGGGAACGGCCTTTCACCGACCTGTTCGATCTTTGCGAACGGGCCGACCTCCGGCGGGTCAACCGCCGGGTCATCGAGGCCCTGATCAAGTGCGGGGCCCTGGACTCGACCGGCGTGCCGCGTTCGCAAATGGTCGCGGCCATGGACGAGGTCCTGGAACGGGGGGCCAGGGTCCAGCGGGAACGCGAGCAGGGCCAGACCAGCCTGTTCGAGGCCCTGGCGGACCAGATCGATGAGGCGCCCATCATCTGGCCGGACGTGCCGGAGTGGCGGGAGAGCATCCGTCTGTCCTATGAAAAGGAGTCCCTGGGCTTCTACATCACCGGCCACCCCCTGGCCCGGTACCAGAAGGAACTCGCGTCCCTGACCACCACCAACGCGGAACGCATCAAGGACATCCTGGATAAGACCCCGGTCCGTCTGGGGGGCGTCGTGGTCAGCGTCCAGCTCAAGCAGACGCGCAAGGGCGACCGGATGGCCTTCGTCACCCTCGAGGACCTGTTCGGCCTGGTCGATATCATCGTCTTTCCGGACGCCTACCAGGCCTCCGAGGAGCATCTGGTGGCCGAAACCCCGGTCCTGGTCGTGGGCGACGCCACGGTGGACGAAAAAGGCGGCGCCTCCACCGTCAAGGTCAAGGCCCGGGAGATACTGCCCCTGGAAAACGCCCTCGAACGCCTGGCCAGCCGGGTCGAATTCAGCCTGTCCACCGCGGCCCTGGACCGCCAGGACCTGCTCCGGCTCAAGGCCATCGTCGAGAGCCATCGCGGCAGCACGCCGGCCCTGCTACGGCTGAAGGTCCCGGGGCACGGGGCGGCCGTGCTCAAGTTCGATGGAGGTATTCGCCCCAGCGCCTCGATGGTCCGGGAAGCCCGGGAAGCCCTGGGCGAAAGCGCGGTCAGCCTGCTGTACTCATGACCGGCCGCATCGAGCCGCGAGGGCGTCCCGCCCGGCCTGTTTTATCAAGACCCCGATCCATGAGTCCCTGCCGGACCGGCCATGTCTGAGCCCAAGGGACACGCCTACCGGCGCCGGGTCCGGGCCGGCGGCCTGGCCGGCTTTGCCGTGCGGGTCGAACAGACCGATCTTTTCGTTCGCGCGTCCCGGGACATGACCGATGAGACCTACGACCTGGTTCGCCGGGGCCGGGAACGGATCGAATCGTGGGCCGCGGGTCGTCCGGAGTTTCTAACCAGCCTTCACCCCCTTCCCTCAAACCGGCTGGCGCCTTCACCCGTGCGGGAGATGCTCGAGGCCGGGCGGACGGCCGGCGTGGGGCCCATGGCGGCCGTAGCCGGAGCCCTGGCCGAGTTCGTGGGCCTGCGTCTGATTCCCGCTTCCCCCGAAGGCGTGATCGTGGAAAACGGCGGCGACGTATTCCTCCAGACCGCCGACCCCGTGACCATCGGACTGTTTGCAGGGGTCTCCAAGCTGTCTCTTCGTCTGGGCCTTCGAATCGAGCCCCGGGATATGCCGGCCGGGGTCTGCACGTCCTCGGGCCGGCTGGGCCACTCCCTAAGCCTGGGCCGGGCCGACGCGGCCACGGTAGTGGGGGCTTCGGCCGCCCTGGCCGACGCGGCGGCCACGGCCCTGGGCAATCGGGTTCGCGAAGTCCGGGAGATCGAGCCCGCCCTGGAGTGGGTCCTGTCCCTGGAGGGTGTGCGCGGCGCGGCCGTCGTGCTGGGCGACCGGCTCGGCTTTCTGGGCGATCTGGACCTGGTTGCATTGGGGTGAGACGCCCGGGCCGTTTCCAAGCGGGTTCCCAAGCTTTAGATTGGGAACCCGATCCCGGAAGCTCCAGATTCCCTCTTTTCCCGTCATGGCTTTGATTTTTGCCATAACCGCGCCATACGGAATAAGGTGTTGAAGCAGAGCTTCAACGCGAAATTATGTTCCCAACCGGTGAATGAATACCTCCCGGACCTTGCCCGGTTTTGATTTTCGTCCCTGTTTTTGATACCCTGAACCTCCCGAACAAGGAAACTCGACGGCGGCCCGGACGCGGCCGGGAGGTCGGGGAGGTCCGAGGCGTCGGGGCCGTGTCCCGAAACCCTTGATCCACCAGCATGGAGGCGGAAGAGATGAAGCTTTTCGAACCGATCCGGATAGGTCACATCGAAGTCAAAAACCGTGTCGCTTTCGCGCCGACCCACATGGGGCAGGGCACCGCCCGGGGCGAGGTCGACGATCAGGTGCTTTGCCACTACTACGCGCGGGCCAAGGGCGGGGCCGGCCTGATTATCGTACAGGCCATGGGCGTTACCGGCCAGTACGCCTTTACCAAGGGGCGGGGCATCGTCTGCATGGGCGAGTTGTATCGTCCGGGTCTTCGAGAACTGGCCGAAGTGATCCACATGGCCGGCTCCCGGGCCGTGGTCCAGCTCCTTCTGGGCCAGGGCGCCCAGGCGCTGTACCGGCATAGTCGCCGGGACCTGGTGGCGCCGTCCGAGATCGCGGTTCGTGTCGAAACGGAAAATATGCCCAAGGCCCTGCGCAAGCTGGGCGACATTTCCGGAGACACGGCCCGGGCCCTGACCCCGGACGAGATCGAAAGCCTGATCCAGAAATACGCCTCGGCCGCCGGGCTGGTCAAGGAAGCGGGTTTCGACGGCGTGGAGATTCATGGCGCCCACGGCTACCTGATCGGCGAGTTCGTTTCGCCCCTGTTCAACCAGCGCCAGGACGAGTACGGCGGCTCCTTTGAAAAACGACTGACCCTGCCCCTTCGCCTGATCGAGGCGGTCCGGGAAGCCGGAGGCCCGCGCTTCATCGTGGGCTACCGGCTCAGCGGCGACGAACACGTGCCGGGGGGGTTGGACCTGGAGGGGTCCATCCGAGTGGCCTCGCGCCTGGTCGAGGCCGGCCTGGATTACATCCATCTTTCATCCGGCTGCTATCAGGCCATTAACTGGGTATTTCCCGACCGGGAAGGCGTGATGCTACCGGAGGCCCGGGCCTTCAAAGCGGCCCTGGACGTGCCGGTCATCTGCCCCAACATCCACAATCCCAGGACGGCCGAACAGGCCCTGGCCGACGATGACGCGGACATGATCTCGCTGTCCCGGGCCCTGATCGCCGATCCGGAGTGGCCCGCCAAGGCCGCCGGGGGCCGGGCCGAGGAGATCAATCGCTGCGTCTTCTGTTACAACTGCGTCCGGGGTGTCATATTCGACCGGGTCCCGGTCCGCTGCACGCGAAACCCGGAAGTCGGCTGGGAACGATTCAATCCCAAATACTGGCCCCGGCCGGGCTCGACCAAGGCCGACTGAAAAAATCCCGGAAAGGTGCGTTATGGACTTTGGAGAAATCCTGTACGAGACCAAGGACCACGTTGCCCTGATCACCCTCAACCGTCCTCAGGCCAGAAACGCGCTGACCATGAAGACGTATGGAGAAGTCGTGGCCGCCCTGGAACGGATCGAGGCCGACCCGGAAATCCGGGCCGCGGTCATTACCGGGGCCGGGACCGGGTTCTGCTCCGGAGACGACGTCAAGCAGGTCATGCTCGACCCCCAGGAAGTGGAACGCCGGCGGGAACGGGCCAAGGCCCAGGTCCGGGCCGAACCCACGCCGGCCGCCGCGGCCCTGATGTCCATGAGCAAACCGATCATTGCCGCGGTCAACGGCCCGGCCGTGGGCTGGGGCATGGACCTGGCCCTGATGTGCGACATCCGGATGGCCTCCCCGCGGGCTAAATTCGGCGAGATATTCGTTCTGCGCGGCCTGATTCCGGACCTGGGCGGCATCTACTGGCTGCCCAGGATCGTGGGGCTGTCCAAGGCCTACGAACTGTTGTTCACGGGTGAGGTGATCGATGCCGAGGAAGCCCTGAAGATCGGCCTGGTCAGCCGGGTCGTGCCGCCCGAGGCCCTGCTGGATGAGGCCTTGGCCCTGGCCCAACGCATCGCGGCCAACCCGCCCCTGGCCGTCAGGCGGATCAAGGAGGCGGTCCGGCGGGGACTGGACTATGACCTCCAGGCTCTCGGCGAATACGTGACCAGTTCGCTGGGCGTGCTTTTCGCCACCGAAGACCACAAAGAGGGCGCCATGGCTTTTTTGGAAAAGCGGGCCCCCAAATTCAAAGGATGTTGATTTCATACGACCATGCCGCTCGACAGTGAACTTCGACCGAGCGAGGCGGCCGGGGGCCTGGACAAAAGGAAAAGGCTGCTCTTTTTCCTGATCTACCTGGTCCTGGTCGCCCTGTTCGTGGAACTGGGGCTTCAGTTTTTTTATTTCGCGACCACGGGCGCGCCGCTCTGGCGACGCGTGGCCCAGAACATCTATGTCCAGGACGACCTGCTCGGCTGGAAGGTCGAGCCGGACCTGGATTTCATGCACCGCACCACCGAGTTCTCGGTCCGTTACCGGACCAACGAACAGGGTTTCCGATCGCCTGGGACCGGCGGCGAGTTCAAACCGGACAAGGACCCATCGACCTATAGGATTCTCTTGATGGGGCCTTCCTTCGCCTTCGGCTGGGCCGCGAACTTTCCCGACTGTTTTGCGGCCCGGCTTCAGGCCTTTCTCCAGGCCGGCGGGTTTGCCGACGGAAAGCGGATCGAGATCGTCAACGCGGGCGTGCCATCCATGCCGCCGGCGAACTTTCTGCACTGGTACGACAAGCGGGGCCGGACCTTCAAACCCGACCTGGTCATCCAGATGCTGTACGGCTCCATGGCCGAAACCAGCCGGGTCAACTACGCCTATCGGGTGGACCGGAACGGGTACCTGGTATCCAAGGACGCGCCCTGGTCCATGAGGGTCAAGGCCGGACTGAAGAACCTGGCCGCCGTGTACTACACATTCACCCTGTACCAGCGGATCGCGGCCCGGTTCCAGGAACGGTCCCGGCCCCGGGACCTGGCCGGCGCGGGCCGGGTCATGCGGACCGGGCTGCGCTTCGGCGTGGACTCGCCCGCGGTCCGGGACGCCCTCGACCTGTACGACGGTTTTAAGCGAACCGTGGAATCCAGCGGAGCCCGGCTGCTCTTCGTCTATTTCCCCTTGGGCTACTGCGTGCATCCCGAGGACGTGGTCCGCTGGCGGCATCTGGGCGACGTGGACCCGGAGGGGCAGAACGCCTTCGACCGGGTCTTCTGCGAATACCTGAACTCGGAGATGAACATACCCTGTCTGAACGCCACGCCGGACCTGATCCGGGCCGCCGGCCAGGGCAGGCGCCTGTACTATTTCATCGACGTGCACTGGACGCCTTTGGGCAACCGGGTGGTCGCCCGCGCCGTGGCCGATTACCTGCTGTCCCGGCCCTGAGGACGTCGGAGGCAAAAGGCCGTTAGGGCTGCCACCCGTGCTCGGACCGGCCCTGTGAGCTGCTCCATAACATTCCCATGCCCATAGGTAAAAAGGTGGTCATGCGGAAATCCGATCGGCCATGATTCACCCCGATCCGGTCATTCCTATCGATTTTCCAAATTAATCAGATAACTACATCTGTTTTCCCATGCAGGGGCCTCGATCCTGTATAATTCTATATTACAAAAATAAACACTTGACAATCAAATAATGTAATGTTAATATGCATCCGATATGGAAGAGGCCATCATGGCCAAATAATATAATGGCAAGAAATAACATATATTTAAGACATATTTATCAGATATTTATACTAAATACTGTTCATTTGAGATCGATAATATATTACAAATAAAGTAATATATATATATTTTAGGTAATATAGTATCCGTGAATGAATCGGCGCACGAGGATGCAGCAGGCCGAAAATCGATGCCGGCCGGTCGCTCATATCATTGGAGCTGCCGGTTATTGCCATGGTCGCCGTAAAGCGGACGTTCCAGGAGCATGGCGGTCGACGCAACAAGGTGTCGATCGAATCGTCTACTTACATAAATTGTTGGAGAAGGAAAAGGAGGGCAACGGATGTTTGAAGTCTTGATGACCGAGGAACAGAAAGCGCTTCGTGAAGAAATTCGGGATCTGGTGAAAAGCGTGCCCCGGCAGATCATCCTGGACATGGACGCGGACAAGATTTCGTTTCCCACGGAGTTTCTGGAGGAGGCCGGCCGGCGGAACCTTCTCGGGCTTCGATTTTCGCCGGAATACGGCGGGCGGGGCCTGACCTGGACCGAGGAACTGATCGCCCTGGAAGAAATCGGCACCCTGGGCATCTGTTTCGGATGCCAGTACAGCCTGGTATCCATCGTGGGCGAAACGATCCACAAATACGGAACCGAAGAACAGAAGCAAAAATACTTGAAGCCGACCCTGGCCGGCAAGAAATTCTGCGCCGAGGCCTTGACCGAGCCCCGGGGCGGGAGCGACTTTTTCGGCGCCACCAGCACGGCCGTCCGGGACGGCGAGTATTACATCCTTAACGGCCAGAAACGGTTCGTGGTCGGGGCGGAAGGCGCGGATTACTTCGCGGTTTACGCCAAGACCAATCCGGGAGCCGGACCGCACGATTCCATGAGTCTGCTGTTGGTGGATCGAGGGGAAGGGGTGAACGTCAAACACGTATACGGTCTGATGGGCGCCCGGGGTAACGGCACCGGCCGTCTGTTGTTCAAGGACGTCAAGGTTCCGGTGGAAAACCTGATCGGCGAAGAAAACCAGGCCACCAAGATTTTTTGGCAGATGATGATCCCGGAGCGGTTGTCCTCCGGGGCCGTCAGCGCCCGCGCGAGCCTGGCCCTGGCCGCCCGGTATGCCAATCGGCGCAAGGCCTTCGGTCAACCGATCCGCGACTATCAGGGCGTGAATTTCAAGATCGCCGACTGCATCACCAAGCTGGACGCGGTCACGGGCTTTGCCCACACCGTGGCCAAGATCGTCCAGCAAGAACTCGGTTCGGCCGGATACCGGCGGCGTCTGGTTTCCGAGGTCAAAAAGTTCTCGACCCAGGCCCAGTGGGAGGTTCTGAACGACTGCATGCAGATTCTAGGCGGCATCGGGTATACGAATGCCCTGCCCATCGAGCGCAACCTACGCGGGTCGCGGCTGACGACCATCTGGACCGGCACGACCGAGATTCAGAACATGATCATCCAGTACGAGTACTTCAAGGAGGTCCTGTCCAAGGGGATCGAGGGGCGGGACATTGCCGCGGATGTGCCCCTGACCGAGGAGGAACTGTCCGAAGAAATCATTTACGAATAGGCGGGCCATGGACACGCTTCAGACCATGACCTACGAGGTCACCGGCCGTATCGCCCGGATCACTTTGAACCGGCCGCATCGCGGGAACGGCATCACCATGGAACTGCCTGTGGAACTGGCCGCCTGCGTCGAGCGGGCCGATCTGGACCCGGCCGTGCACGTCATCGCCCTGTCCGGCCGCGGCAAGGGGTTTTGCGGCGGGTATGACCTGGTGGACAGCGCCGAGCAGATGCTCGAACCCCTCGAAGGCCGGGAGGGGGTCGGGTACGGCATTCCTGGGTCCGGATCGCCTCTGGATCCAAAGGTCCAGGCCGGCAATCACGATCCGGGCCGGGTCTGGGACCCGATGATCGACTACCAGATGATGTCCCGCAACGTTCGCGGGTTCATGAGCCTGTTTCAGGCCAACAAGC
>JAHJTB010000155.1 GCA_018830135.1 Pseudomonadota bacterium
CCACCGGCGCCGACCGGGGCCGTCGCCACGGGGACTCCGGAGTGGCCGGGACCCTGGCATGGTTCGCGGTCAGGCAGGAGCGGTCCGATATGCCGGTGGTCGCCAGCCGTAGCCGCCGGGAGATGTCCCGGACGTTGGAGGCTTTTTAGATGCCGAAAATCTGGATCAGCGAAACGGAATATATCGAGATGGATGACCGGCGGTCGTTGTCGGCCGATATCGCCTGCCGCTCCCGGTCCCTGGACTGGATGGGGATGTTCGGCTACCTGCCTGATCCCGACCCGATTCTGAAAAAGACCGGCCATGAGATGACGGTCTACCGGTCCCTGCTCGCCGACGCCCACGTCTGGTCCTGCGTCCAGAGCCGCAAGTCCGGGACCCTGTCCTGCCAGTGGGGCCTGGCCGGGGCCGGTTCCCGGAACGCTTCCGCGGCCGACCGGAACATGCGGGTCCGGATCGAACGGGTCCTGGCCGCCCTGGATGTGGACCAGGTCATTTCGGACATGCTCGACGCCTTCCTGTTCGGCATCAGCCCGATCGAAGTCATCTGGAACATCGGGGGTAGCGGCCAATGGGAGCGAAGGGGGCCAAGCCCCCCTGGCCTGCATCCAACCGCAGTCTGGTGGCTGCCTCAAGACCTGGTCGGCCGGCCCCCGGAATGGTTCGTGTTCGGAGCGGACAACGACCTGCGCTTTCTGTCGCGGGACCACGCGGTCCGGGGAGAGGCCCTGCCGGCGCGCAAGTTCCTCCTGGCCCGCCACCACGCCAGTTACCGGAACCCGTACGGCGAACGGACCCTGTCCCGATGCTACTGGCCGGTGACCTTCAAGCGGGGCGGGCTCAAGTTCTGGGCCATGTTTACGGAAAAATTCGGCATGCCCTGGGTCGTGGGCCGGGTCCCGCGTCAGACCAACGACACCGAACGCGGCCGGGTCCTGGCCGCCCTGGCCGACATGGTCCAGGACGCCGTGGCCGTCATTAACGACGACGAAAGCATCGAGTTTCCCGAAGCCAAAAACAGGGCCGCCAGCGCCGAGGTCTACGAACGGCTCATCGTCTGCGCCAACCGGGAGATATCCAAGGCCATCCTCGGCCAGACCCTGACCACGGAACTGGACCGGGGCGGCAGCTTGGCGGCCACCCGCGAGCACATGGAGGTCCGGGCCGACCTGATCGACCAGGACAAGCGCATGGTCAAGGCCGGTTTCGATCGGCTCTTCCGCTGGATCGCCGAACTCAACGACCCGGAGGCCGAACCCCCGGTCTTTCAATGGTTCGAAGAGGAAGGCGTGCGCAAGGACCGGGCCGAACGGGACGAGATTCTCAGCCGACAGGGCCTCAAGCTTGCCCGGGCCTACTACCTCCGGACCTACGACCTGCTGCCGGGGGACGTCGAGGAGGGCCCTTCGACCACGTTGAGTCCTTGGCGGGGAGGAACAAAAGCGTCGTCTGAGGGGTCGCCTCTCCCGATGAATTTTGCGGCCTTTGGCGAAAAGGGCCGGGGGGATGGAGGACTCGCGCTGGATGGGACCGGCAAGCAACTTGATTATCAGACCATAGACTCAGGCGCGGTCAAAGCAGCGGCCTCCGCGCAGCAGGCCATGAACGAGCTGATCGGGCTGCTGTTAAAGGCCTTCCGGCGGACGAAATCGCCAGAGGAGATTCGCGAGACGTTGGACCGACTTTCTCCCGGCCTGGACACGGCCGATCTTCAGGATGTGTTGGCCCGAGCCCTGTTCGCTTCCGGTCTGACCGGGTATGCGGCGGCGAGTGAAGACCATGAAAAATAAGATAGCCATACCCTTCGATCACCCTTTCAGGGATGCCATCGATTACTTCACTTCTCAGGGTTGCAGGATTTCACCCCGATCATGGCGCGATTTATGGCAGCAGGCGCATGCCGGATCGTTCACCGTCGCCCGGGGCACGGCAATGGATGTGCTCGAGGATATCAAGGAAGCCTTGGAGAAGGCCATGCGGGAGGGTATGACGCTCGAGCAGTTAACGGGCGAATTGGAGCCGGTTTTGGAACGGAAAGGCTGGCTGGTCCCGAGCGGCCAGGATGATGAAATCGCCTTGGAGGATGGCACGTTTCGCAAGCGTTTGAGCGGCTGGCGGCTGGACACCATCTGCCGGACCAACATGCATAAGGCATATTCGGTCGGGAGATACCTGTACTTGCAACAGGTCGCGGCCGAAAGGCCGTATTGGCAGTATCACAATCCCGTGGACGAAAGGTCCCGGATCAGCCATGCGGCCATGAATGGTAAGGTCTTTCACCACCTTCATCCGGTCTGGCGCCTTTGGTACCCGCCCAACGGGTTCAACTGTCGTTGCTGGATCACGAGCCTCAGCCGGTGGGAGATGGAAGACCAAGGCATTTCAGAACAGACCACCGCCCCGGACGATATTCCTGACGAGGGCTGGCGGTACAACCCGGGTGAAGCTGGCTTACAGGCCTGGCAACCCGACTATTCAAGATACAACGAAATCGAACGAGGCCTCGTGGCCGACCTGGCAGGGCGTTCTAATGACTTGGCGGGTTGAAGTCGCGATCCATGATCAGGCGGCCATTGGGTCGTTGGGGCGAATATTGAACCGTATTTGTCGCATAAGGCCTGTGATGACCGAAATCGGGCGGATAGTCAGCCCATCCATGAGCGGAAATCTGGAAACCTGGGGCATTCAGGCGGCCACCGGCGAAGAGGTCCGAAGCCAGACAAACAGGTTCGGCCTGGCCGGCTGCGGCATTAAGGCCGACAAGGGCGCTCCGGGTACGATCACGACCCGGGTCCGGGCCCACCTGAGGAACATCGGCGGAAAGCGGGTCCGGGTCAAAGCCCACACCCGCCGGCGGGCCGCGGGCTGGAGACGCAACCCGCCCGAACCGGTTTCCATGTTCCGGAAACGGGAAGACGCCTACGAGATTCTGAGCGCCCTGACGGACTATTTGTTGGGGACCCGCCTTCGCCAAGGCTATGGCGGGTAAAGGGCAATCATCCCGCTGATGCGCTGCATCCGGGGCGAGAAGTCGGGCTGGAAATACGGCCCGGACGGGGGAAGAGAAAATGGATTTCAAGGCTTTTGACGACTGGATCGAAATCTTCCAGGGCGGTCGGCAGATCGACAGCCAGGGCCGGGCCTGGGATGGAAACCGGCTGATCGACCGGGCCGTGTCCAATTTCGACCCGGCCCGGCACGAGCCTCCCCTGGTCGTAGGACACCCCGAGAACAACGCTCCGGCCTTCGGCTGGGTCCGGGAAGTCCGCCAGGTGGACAAGGCCGGTGTGCCGATCCTCGAGGCCCGGTTCGGCCAGGTTGCTCCCGAGTTCGAGGCGGCGGTCCGGGAGGGGCGATACAAGAAACGGTCGGCCAGCTTCTACCCGGACGGCCGGCTGCGCCACGTGGGCTTTCTGGGCGCGGCCCCGCCCGCGGTCAAGGGCCTGGCCGATGTGGCCTTCGACGAGTGCGACAGCGCGGTGGTTTTCAAATTTGGAGAGGATGTTACCGGCCCAGCCGGTTCAGATAACACAACCGGGGACCAAAACAAGAGAGGAGGTTTCCTCGTGGAAATCAGGGAATTTTTCGATGGGTTCAAATCCTTCATGGGCCTGGCCAAGGAGATGCAGGCCGCGCCCGCGCCGGCCTCGCCGGAGACGGGAAAATCCTTCACCGAGGCGGATGTCGAGGCGGCCAAGGCGGCGGCCGCCGATGAGGCCCGCAGAAAAGCCGAGACCGAGTTCGCGGAGAAGGCCGCCAAAACGGCCCGCGGCGTCGAGTTGCGGGGCCAGGTGGACCAACTGGTCAAGGACGGCAAGCTGCCGCCGTCCATCGCCGACATGGGTCTCCGTGAGTTCGTCTGCGCCATCGACGACGAGGCCCAAATCGGGTTCGGCGAGGGTGAAAAAAAGACCCAGGCCTCGCCGGCCGAGTTCGTTTTCCAGCTCCTGGACCGGATGAACGGCCTGGGCCTGTTCAAGGAAATCGCCACCCGGGACGCATCCACAGGGGCGGCCGAGTTTGCCGAAGCCCAGAAAGACGCCGACCTGGGCCGGTCCATCGCGGCCAAGACCAATCCCCCGGCCGCCGGCTAGTCCCCGGCAAGGCAACGGGAAGAAAGGGGTTTGAAAATGCCGACCTTGGGAATCACGGTAAATACGGGCACGGAGATGTCTCAACTCATCGCCGGACCGGTCCACATCATGCGCCGCATCACGCTCAAGGCCTCCTGTGGGGAGCTTTCGCGCGGCACGATCCTGGAAATGGTCAGTGCCGATTCCGGGACCTGGCAGCCGCTCCAGGCCGACCAGCCCGCCAATGCCCGAGCCATCCTGGCCGAAGATGTCATGGACGGCGAGACGACGCAGACGGCGATGGCATACACCCTCGGCCTTTTCCGGGATGTCGATCTGTTCTGGCCGGACGGCATCACCACCACGAACCAGCGCACCGCCCTCCAGACGATGGAGGACCGGGGCATGTCCGTCGATCAGGAATGGCTGGCCATTCCGACCTCGTCCACCACGACCACCACCACGTCCGGCGGTTGATGGCCGGGCAGCACAAGGGAGGTAAAGCAAAATGGACGACCTGTTCAAAATGCGGGTCCTGACAGCGGCGGTCAACGAGATGCAGAACCCGGCCCTGCGGGTTTTCAACCGGGTCTTTCGCGGCCGGGAGCACCTCGAACCCAGCGACCGCTTGGCCTTCGACGTGATCTCCGGGAACGAGACGCTGCTCGGAACCATATCCGTGGCCGCACCGGCCTCGGTTACGGAAAAGACCGGCCGGCGGACCATCACCATGACCGCGCCGCGTTTGGCTCACAAGCGGCTGATCCACACCGCCGAGTTGAATGCCTTGCGGGCCTATGGGGTGCCGGCCCAGGTCGAGATGATGAAGACCCGGATCGCCCGGGAACAGCTCGACATGCGCAACATGATCGACCGGACCCTCGAGTACTGGGCCTGTTCGGCCCTCAAGGGCATCATCTACGACGCCGACCTGAGCACTCAGCTCGTGGACTACCACGTGGCCGGCTCCCACAAGCCCACCCTGACCGGCACCGATCTGTGGACCGACGCCGAAAGCGACCCGATCGGACGGATTCGGACCTGGAAGCGCCTGATCGAGGACGACGCCGGCGCCTCCATTACCGGTTGGACGGCCTTTCTGGGTTCGTCGGTCATGGACGCCCTCCTAACCCATGACTCAGTCAGGGAGGTTCTCCGGTACGACCGGGGTTCCCAGATGGCCGAAACCGGCCGTATCCAGCGCTTGGCCGAAGTCGAACTCTCGGAATACAACGGGTCGTTTCTGGACTCAGGAGGCGTCCGGCGGCGGTTCATCGACGAGGACGCCTTTCTGCTCATCGGTCACTGTCAGGACTTGGTGGACGTGCCCTTCGCCCCGGTGGTGGATGACGAGGCGCCAGGCGGCGTGGGCAATTTGACCGCGGACGGCGGCGGGGCGCTCTATTTTTCCAAGAGCTGGCAGGAAAAAGACCCCTCCGGCCGGTGGATCAAGGTCGAGGCGCGGCCCCTGCCGGTCCTCCAGCGGCCCGGCGCCGTGGTCTACGCCAAGGCGGTCTGAGAGAAGAGTTAATCCGCGGATTACGCGGATTAACGCGGATTTCAAAACAAATGGAACGTCCCGACCCGCCATGCCCGCCCAGGGGGCGGGCGGGTCGGGGCAAACAAAAAAAACAATCCGCGAAAATCTGTGTAATCCGCGGATAAAAATCTTAGCGGAAGAAGGAACGTCACAATGGCCTACGCAACCCAGGCCGACCTGCTCAAGGCCCTGCCCGAATTGGAACTGATCCGGCTGACGGACGACGACGGCGCGGGATCGATCGACACGGACAAGGTCGCCGAGGCCCTGGATTCGGCGGCCGACGAGATCAACGTCTGGATCGGCGGCCGGGTCAAACTGCCCTTGACCGCGACCGTGCCGGTCCTGCTGAACCTCAACCGGGACCTGGCCGTGTACAACCTGTACTCCCGCGTCTCGACCGAAGTGCCCGAGACCTGGCGGGAGCGCCGCAAGGACGCCTTGAAGCTGCTGGAAAAGATCAACGACGGCAAGGTCTCCCTGGGGGCTCAGCCGCCGCCCGCCCCCCCGGCGTCCACCGGTTACGACGGCGGCATCCAGACCCAGGTCCGGACCCAGATTTTTTCCGAAACCGAGCTGGACAAATTCTAAGGGAGGAGGTTGTCCGCAGATTACGCAGATTAACGCAGATCAATATTTTATTAAAATCTGTGAAATCTGCGAAATCTGCGGATGAAAAAAAATGACTCATGAACTCGAAACCCTGGAAGACGCCGTGATCGCGGCCCTCGAGCCGCTCAAGGCCTCGCTGGGCGTCAAGACGATCGAGGCGGACCCGGAACAACTGCTGGACGAGGACAGCCCGCAGCGGCTGTCCATGCGCTTCCCGGCCATCTTCGTGGGCGCGGAACGCATCCGGCTGGAATGGCGCAATCAATACGACCTGGCCGGGCTGGAACTGACCGTCGTGATCGGCGGCCGGAACGCTCGCGGCACGTCCCGGGCGGCCCGGGGCGACAGCCAGGGGCCGGGCGTTTTCGATATCCTCGAGGCCGTGCGCGGCCTCCTGCACCGCCAAAGTATCAGCGGACTGCTGGGCGAAATGCACTGCACGGCCGAGGAAAAAATCGGATCGTCGCCCAAGGAAGGCGTCTGCCTCTGGGCGGCCTCATATCAGACCAAGGCGGCCATCGAGCCGTAAGGGGAGGATTGAATCATGAGCATGAAACCGCCTCCGAGCACTGACAACTATGTGCCCCAGGGGTCCGGCGCGCTCTGGATCGCGCCCTTCGACGGGACGGTCGGCACATACTCACAGGTGGGCAACTGCACGGCCTTCAACGTCGAGCCCACGGTCGAGGAGCTGGACCACATGCAGGCCATGTCCGGATACCGGTCCATCGACAAGACCTTTGTCGTGACCGCCGGATACAACCTGACCTTCACCCTGGACGAAATGGCCGCGGCCAACCTCCAGAAGTTTTTGATGGCCAGCCGCTCCGGCAAGACGCTCTACGGTTTGCAGAACACGACCCAGGAGTGGGCCATCCGCTTCCGGCCGGACAATCCCGACGGGCCCAACCACCGGTTCGACTTCCACCGTTGCAAGATTTTGCCGGCCGCCGGTGTGGACCTGATCGGCGAGGACGTCCAGAGCCTCCAGTTCACGGCCAAGGGCCTCAAGGACACCACCAACAACCCGAGCAGCCCGTTCTTCGACGTGACCATGTCCACGACCACCACGACTACGACCACGACGACGACCACGTCGGCGTAGGGGGAGTTATCCGCGGATAACGCGGATTAAGCAGATTTTAAAAATATTCATCCGTGAAAATCCGTGAAATCCGCGGATAAAAAACCGAGGTTTGAATGAGAGAGACCCGAACCATACGCATCGGCCGGCGGGCGGTCAAAATCTTCGAACTGACGGTCCGGGACGTGTTCGACCACTGGGACACGATCGCTGCCGGCGGGATGGAGTCTGTGGCCGCCCTCCTGCCCCGTCTGACCGATCTGCCCATGAAAAAGCTGGCCCGGCTGTCCGGGGAAAAGCTGCTCCGGTTCTGGAACGCGGTCGAAGAGGTCAATGCCCATTTTTTCGGCCGGGCCCCGATGGGACGGGGCCTGAGCCGAAAAAGTCCGGCCGGGAGCCGACCCGAAACGACCTGGCTCGCGATGCCTGCCGGCTCATCCAGTCCGGACACGGCCCGGCGGTCTGGGACTACGGGTTCTCGTTTTTTCTGGTCGCCCTCGAAACGGCCCATCAGGCGGAGCGGGACGCCATGCTGAGCATGGCCACGGCCGCCCGCGTCGGCCAGCACGCGGACAAGAAGGAATGGGCCCGGTTCGTCAAGAGCCTTCAGCCGCCCCGGGCCATGACGGCGGCCCAGAAAAAACAGGCCCGGGACGGCCTGATCGCACAGTTCGGGGCGGCGGTCAACAAGCAGAGGCGGTGAAATGCAGGATTTTCCGTCTTTGCAAGGAGCCGAAGGCGACGAATCTCACGGGTTCGCCAGACATGTCCTCCCTTGGCGGGTCACTTCGCTTCACCCACAATGACGGGGATGGAATAATGAGCAAACGATCCGAAATCCTTGAAATCGTCATAAGAGCCAAGACCGTCGGTCTGGATGCTTTTCGCAAGGCCGAGCAGATGATTGAGAAGCTTTCCCTTCGCATCGTCGGGCTCAAGACCCGGATGGCGGCTCTTGCCAAAACAATCGATCTGAAAGGCTTGGTCAATTCCATCAGCGGGGAGGGAACAAAAAAGGAAAACACGGGCCTCGATCCGCAAGGTCTCCCGAGCGGGCGGGGACGGGCTTTTCCCGGACAGGATAAGGCCGGCCTGGGTAGGGAAACAGGCCCCGAGCCGAACAACGCTGTCCTGGAGGGGAAGCAAAAGCGACGCGATGCCCTCATCCAAAGCGCGGCCCGGCGGTCGGAAGCAGTCATCGAAACCGAAATGGCCAAGCTCGAATCGCTTTACGACCGGGGTTTGGTCTCGGTGTCTTCCTACTACGACCAGCGCAAGGCGGCCATCGAAACCCGGTACCAGGCCGAGGTCTCGGCCCTGCAAAAACTGGCCGGGGCGGAAACAGACCCGGCGGCCCGGATCAAGCTCGATGACGAACTGTTTTCCAAGGAGCAGGCCCACGCGAGGGAGTTGCTCAAGCTGACCGACGAGCGGGCCAATGCCGAGGATCAATTGGCCCAGAAGCGGGCCGACGCGGCCAAGATGCTGTCCGACATCCGCCTCCAGAACATGCCGGAGGGCACGCTCGGCGCCCAGTTCAGCAAGGAACTGCAGGAACTGGACCAGAGACACCAAGAAGATCTGGCCCGGTTTAAGCAATTCACGGAGGACAAAGCCACCATCGCCGAATACGCCCGCCAGCAGGAGTTGGCCAAGGACAAGCTCCTGGCCGATCAGCAATACCGGTTAATGCAGTTCCGGCTACAGACGGCCGAACAGGTCGCCCGTGACATGTCTTCGGCCTTCGATACGCTCTATCAAGCCTCGGGCGAAAACACCCGGGAGTTTTTCTATCTGTTCAAGGCGGCCGCCCTGGCCCAGGCCATCATCAGCATGCACGCCGGAATCATGGAAGCCCTTAAAAATCCGGGCGGATATCTGGGCATGGCCCTGGCCGTGGCCATTGCCGCCAAGGGAGCGGCCAGCATCGCCGCGATCCGCGCCCAGACCCTGGCCGAAGGCGGTCTGGTCTTGGGCCGATCCAAGTCCAGGACGGCGGATGACCAGATCATCGCGGCCACGTCCGGGGAATACGTGTCCCAGGTGGACGCGGTCCGGTACTACGGCCCCGAAGTGTATGCGGCCATGAACCGCCGGGCCATCCCCCGGGACGTGTTTTCCCGGTTCGGCCTGCCCGCTCTGCCCGGCCGCCGCTCCGGCCGGGGCTTTGCCTCGGGTGGGCTGGTGGGCCCGGCTTCGGGCGGGTCCGGCCCGGCCGGGGGCTCCGAGACCACCATCGTCAACGTCCTGGACCTGAGCGAAATCGACCGGCACCTGATGCGGTCCAACGTAGTCTGGAACGTGATTTCGTCCAACACCACGCGGATGAAAAGGATTCTGCGCTCATGACCGACGTGTCCGCCTATTTCACGCTGCCTCCGGACTGGAGCGACGGCCTGACCCTGATCCGGTCCTGGAAGACGTCGGTCATCACCAACCAGAACGGTGGCGAACAGAGGTCCTCGCTCCACACCTGGCCCCGCCGGTCCATGCGGCTGAGTTTCGCCAACCTGGACTGGCGGCAGACGGCCTACTGCTGGCGCATGCTCTGGGCCCACATCCACCAGGTCCTGGGCCTGCCCATGTGGATGCACGCGGCCGTGTTGAGCGCCGAGGCCGCGTCCGGGCAGAAGATCGTCAACGTGGACTCGACGGAAAACCGGGACTGGGAAGCGGGCCTGGACGCGATCATGGTCAGGCCCTGGGACATGGATTTCGCCTACGAGGTGGGGACCATCGCCTCGATGACGGCCGCGTCCCTGACGATGGAGGACAATCTGTCGATCACCTGGCCGGCCGGGACCCTGGTCTGCCCGGTCCTGGCCGCCCGGATCGACCCGTCCCAGACGGTGCGAGCCTCGACCGACCGGGCCGGGGATTTGAGTTTCGAGGCGACGGAGGCGTACGAGTAAGAAAATGATCCGCGGATTACGCAGATTACACAGATTTTTCAGAAGGAATTTTAATGTCCTGGCCGACGTATGAGGGATACGACCTGTTTCTGACCGAGCCGGACTGGTCATCGCCGGTGGTCAACCCGTTCCTGCGGGACACGTCCGTCTTCCAGGGACTGGGCAAGGGCCAGGCCTGGACTCAGTATCCCGAAACCATCATCGGCCTGGAGATGGCCGTCACCATCGAGGGCAAGGACGAAATCCAGGACCTGGTCGATTTTTTCGACGACAAAAGAGGCCGCTATGCGCCCTTCTGGGTCCCAACCTGGCAGGCGAACATCGTGGTCGCGGGCGCGATCGGATCGGCCGACACGACCCTGACCATCGGTTCGGCCGGATACACCGACTGGCTGAATTCGGACGTGGTCGGCCGGTATCTGTATATCCGCTTCCCGGACGAATCCCATGCCGTCCGCCGGGTGGTTTCGGCCTCGTCGGATGTGGTGATCGACCTGGATTCGGCTATCGGCGCGGACGTGGCCGAGTCGGCACTGGACTATTTTTTGGTGTCGTTCCTGTTTTTCGTCCGCTTCGACATGGACGATCTGGAAATCAAGTTTCATACGCCCAATGTGGCCGAGGCCCGGCTGGTATTCCGCGGCCTGCCGTTCGAAGCGCCGGTGGAATGAAGAGATGAATCCGCGGATTACGCAGATTACACGGATTAAAAATATTTCTCTTGAAAATCCGCGGAAATCCGCGAAATCCGCGGATAAATATCTTGAGGTCTTCGCATGAAATCCGTATCCGCCGCGTACATCGCCGCCGAAGCGTCGGCCACCCGCCGGCCGGCCGAGCTGTACCACATCTGGAAGGAAGGCGGGGACCACTGGTACTACACCAGCGGCGACGCGGCGGTCAGCTACGGCGGCCAGACTTACGCGCCGGCGCCGATCGCCCGGGGCACGGCCGGATACGACACCAACCTCGAAACCAGCACCCTGACCGTGACAACGGGCTATCTGGAAAGCCCGGCCATCCAGTTCATTTCGTTGTATCCCATCGACGTGTACTGGATTTCGGTCATGAAGATTCACCGGGACATGAGCCCCATCGAGGCCTCGGTGGTCTTCGTCGGCCAGATCAAGAACGTGTCCTTCAAGGGCCGGGAGGCGTCCATCGAATGCGTGGGCCTCGAGTATTTCCTCAAGCAGCCCATCCCCCGTTTCCGCTACCAGGTGGGCTGCAACAATTCGCTTTACGACACCCGCTGCGCGGTGGATTCGGACAGCTACAAGGTGACCACCACGGTCACGGTGTCGGCCGACGGCCTGACCCTGACCAGCGCGGACTTTTCCGGGTATGACGACGGGTATTTCACCCGGGGGTACATGGAAAAGAGCGGCAGCAAGGCCATGATCGTGTACCACGCGGGGACCGCGGTCACCCTGCGGTATCCGGTCTATGGCCTGGCCACGGGCGATTCGGTGGACGTTTATCCGGGATGCGATTTGCGGATCGAGACCTGCCGGGACAAGTTCGACAACGTGTTGAACTTTTTCGGCATGCCCTATATCCCGCTGGAAAATCCGACCGTGAGGGTGTGATGACCGCCTTCTTCTCCTCCCCCTCCTCCCAGGCCCTTCTCAAGGCCGAGCTGGATTCCTGGCTGGGCACGCCGTACCGGCATTGGTGCGGGGTCAAGGGCAAGGGCGCGGACTGCATCCATTTCGTGCTCCGGGTCTATCAGGCCCTGGGCCTGGTCCAGTGGCGGCGGGGCCTGGTCCCCGAGTATCCGGCTGACTGGCATCTGCACAACACCGGCGAACTGCTCCTCGATGGCGTGGTCCGGGAGCTGAACGTCGAACCGGTCGACCCGGATTCGCCCCAAAATGGCGACCTGGTTCTGTTCCGGTTCGGCAAGGCCGTAAGCCACGCGGCCATCTATTTCGAGGGCGGGCTGTACCAGTCCATGACCGGTTACGGCGTCCGGCGGCTGTCCTGGAAGGACGCGGTCTGGTTCAAGCGGCGGACGCATGTCTTCCGGTTGGTGGGGCCGAAAACATGAAGAATATTTATCCGCGGATTACGCAGATTAAAGAGATTAAAAAAAGGGAGAATATTTATTTTATAAATAATCCGCGAAAATCCGCGAAATCCGCGGATAAACTCTTTCTCCCCGGGGGAGCGGGCGCCCAATGAGCAACTCGGGCGGCGGCATCATCGGCGGGGTCATCGGCGGGGTGATCGGCTGGTTCGTGGGCGGGCCGACCGGGGCCTACCTGGGCGCGGCGATCGGCTTCGGCCTGACTTCCGGCGTGGCCGACATCGGGTCCGTGTCCAATACCGAATCCGGGGCCGGGTCCCCGGACCTGGCCGAATTCTCGATCAACACCTGCGAAGAGGGCCTGCCCATCCCGGACGTGCTGGGCACGACCAAGATCACCGGGAACATCATCTGGCACTGCTGCGAACGGGCCGAGGCCATTGTCGAACAGCGGGAAGTCGGGACCGGCGGCGGCGGAGGCAAGGGCGGCGGGGGCGAAGGCGGCGGCACGGCCGTCGAATCCGTGACCGTGGGGTACAAGTATTACATGACCTGGGCCGTGGCCGTCTGCCTGGGCCCGGTCGACACCCTCCATGCCATCTACAAGAACGACGACATCGCCTACGAAGGCCCGTACGAACGGGCCGATGCCGAAGGCCAGTCCGCGGCCTGGCTGGCCTTCAACGACTTCGGCACCTTCACCTTCTACTACGGCACCGACGATCAGGACGCCGAACCGCATCTGGTCCAGCACGTGGGCGCGGACCTGAACCCGCCCATGCGCGGCCTGTGCTACTGCTTCGTTCACGACTGCTACGTGGGCACGGCCCCGAGGGTCCCGACGCTGTCCTTCGTGGTCCAGAAGTGCCCCGAGATCACGATGAGTTGAGGAAGGGAAGATGAAGATGTATCCGCGGATTACGCGGATTTTCACGGATTTTAAGAAAGAATATTTTTTTCTCTTTTTTTTAATCCGCGGTCATCCGCGTAATCCGCGGATAAATGTCTTCTCCTCGATTTATTTTTTCTGGGGATGGTCATATTGATGGGCGGCTCGCACACCATCGGCACGTACGACTACAACCCGGCCCAGGCCCTCTGGTACCTGCTCGAAACCGGGGTCGGCCTGCCGGCAACCATGCTGGACGCGGACTCGTTTTCCGACGCGGCCGACGCCCTCGAAACCGAAGGACTGGGCGTCAGCCTGCTCATGGACAACGCCCAAGAGGTCTATGACTGGATCGACACCATCCTGAGCCACGTCAACGCCATGCTCCACTACGCGGCGGACGGCAGGATTCACATGCGCCTGATCCGCAACGACTACACGGCCGGCGACCTGCCCCTGGTCGACGAAGACCACATCATCGAGCCGCCGACCCTGACCCGCAACTCCTGGGTGGCCACGGTCAACGAGATCAAGGTGAAATACAGCCAGCGGGTGACCCGATGACCTACGAAACCATCCAGGACATGGACTACAACCCGGCCCACGCCATCTGGTACATCCTCAACCAGATGGTGGGTTTGCCCTCGTCCTGGCTGGACGCGGCCAGCTTCAACGCGGCCGCGGCGACCCTGTACGGCGAAAACCGGGGCGTGTCCATCCGCTTCAACGACCAGCTCGATGCCCTGGGGTACGTCGAAAGCCTGCTGGCCCACGTGGGCGGGGTCCTGCGCTACGGCGCCGGAGGCAAGCTGTACCTCAAACTGGTCCGCGACGACTGGACCGCCGGCGACCTGCCCCTGGTCGACGAATCCATGATGATCGAACCGCCCGCCCTGGCCCGCCGCTCCTGGATCGACACGATCAACCAGGTCCAGGTCAA
>JAHJTB010000156.1 GCA_018830135.1 Pseudomonadota bacterium
CATCGACGAGTCATTATAACCAATGTCCTTGATCGTCTGGCGAACCACCGCCGGCATGTCCACCCAGCAGTCGGTCGTGATCTCGCCCGCGATCATGGCCAAACCCGTGGTCACCAGCGTCTCGCAGGCCACTCGACCCTTCGTGTCCTGCGCTAAAATCGAGTCCAGAATCGCGTCCGAAATCTGGTCCGCCACCTTGTCCGGGTGACCTTCCGTCACCGACTCGGAGGTGAAAAGATAACTGGAGTGTCCCATATAAAATCTCCTTAATACAGATATGGAATGCGGCTGCCCGAGGCCTTTATCATCGGTTTTTTAACGTCAAACCGCCGGGAGTGTCAAGGTAAATATCGGAAATAGCCTTTATTTTCTTTAAAAAGCTTCAAAAAGGACGTCCGCGGACCCGCCGTTTCAACTCGCGGTGAGCACGGCATTGTCGATCAGCCGCGCCCGACCCACGTGAACGGACAGGACCAGCAGGGTTCGCGGCCCGATCCGGTCCACGGCCTGCATGGTTTCCGGATCGACCAGCTCGGCGTACTCGACCCGGGTGTGCGGGTGGTCCTCGATGTGCCGCCGGACCGCCTCGATAATCCGGGCCGGGTCCCGCTGACCGGCGGCGACCATGTCCCGGGCCAGGCCGAGGGAGGAGGAAAGCGCCCGGGCGCTTTTTCGTTCTTCGCCGGACAGATAGGTGTTCCGCGAACTCATGGCCAGGCCGTCGGGCTCCCGCACCGTGACTCCCCCTTCGACCCGGACGTCCAGGTTGAGGTCCCGGGCCATGCGCTTGATGGTCACGAGCTGCTGATAGTCTTTTTCCCCGAATATAGCCAGGTCCGGCTCGACGATGTGGAACAGCTTGAGCACCACCGTGGCCACGCCCGTGAAATGCCCGGGCCGGTACCGGCCGCACAGGTCCCGGGTCACATCGGTGACCTCGACCCGGGTCTGATAGCCGGGCGGATAGACTTCCTCGGGGTCGGGGTGAAAGACCACGTCCACCGGCACGGAACTCATCCGTTCGAGGTCCCGGTCCAGGTCCCGAGGATAGGCGGCCAGGTCCTCCTTGGGGCCGAACTGCATGGGGTTGACGAATATGCTGGCCGCCACCCGGTCGCATTTTTCCCGGGCCTGTCTCATCAGGCTCAAATGGCCTTCATGGAGAAAGCCCATGGTCGGGACAAAACCGACCGTCAGGCCGGCGGCCCGCGTTCGTCGGGACCAGGTTCTCACTTCGTCTACCCGCTTGAATAATTCCATGACATGTCACCCGTGTCCGGCCGGACCCGGTCCTCCCGGGTCCCCGGAGCGTCCGTCAAAGCGCCCCTTCAGAGCGCGGGATGTAATGCTTGATTCCTTTGGTGTGGCCGCTCACCTCCCGGAGCAGGTGTTGGTAGTGGTCCTGATCGGCCCCAAAGTCCACGTTCGAGGCGTTGACCACCAGCAGGGGGGCCGCCTCATAGTTCAAAAAGAACCGGTTGTAAGCCTCGTTGAGTTTCTCGATGTGCCCGGCGGACATCCATTCCGCCGGATGCCCCCGGGTCTTGATCCGTTTCCACAGGACCTCGGTGGAGACGGACAGATAGATGACCAGGTCCGGCACGGGCACCCGATCCTGGAGCAGGGTGAAAACCTGTTCATACAGGGCGATTTCCGCCTCGCCCAGATGCAGAAGGGCGAAGATGCGGTCCTTTTCGAACAGGAAGTTGGAGATTGTGGTCCGCTGGAACAGGTCGAGCTGGTTGAGCCCCTGAAGCTGCTGAAAACGGGAGAGCAGGAAGAACAACTGGGCCTGAAAGGCGTATTGCTTCCGGTCGCGGTAGAAGCCGGTCAGAAAGGGGTTGTCGTCGGTCTTTTCCATGACCAGCCGGGCCTTGAACGTCTGGGCCAGCCTGCCGGCGAGCAGTTTCTTGCCCGCGCCGATGGGCCCTTCCACCCCTATGTACCGTGCCGGTTCCATGACTTGCCTTGTCGTGTTTCGTCCTTAAAACACGTCCCGGACCGGGTTGTCAAGTCGATATCGCCGCCGGCCAGGATTCGGTCAGCAGGACGAACTCCTCGACGGCCAGCGTTTCGGCCCGGCGGCCGGGGTCCAGGCCGGCGGCGGCCAGGGCGGCGTCGATCTGGGATTCGGGAAAGCTCGATCGCAGGGCGTTTTTCAAGGTCTTGCGCCGGCGGGAAAAGCCGGCGGCCACGACCGTGGAAAACATGGCGGCCGAGCGGAGCGGCGGCCGTGGATCGGCGACGAAGCGGACCCGGAGGACCGTCGAACCCACTTTGGGCCGGGGATGAAAGGCCTCCGGGCCGAGGTCCAGGAGCCGTTCGATCCGGGCGTAATACCCGAACATGACGCTCAGCCGGCCGTAGGCCTTGCTTCCGGGGCCGGCGGCCAGACGTTCGGCCAGCTCCTTTTGAAAGGTCAATACGGCCCCGGCCACCGCTTCCCGCGTCTCGAGAAACCTGAAAAGCAGAGGCGTGGAAATCTGGTAGGGCAGGTTGCCGATCACGTCCAGCGGTCGGCCCTGGTCCTGGGCCAGGGCGGCCAGGTCGGTCTTGAGAACGTCGCCCTGGATCAGGTTCAGACGGCCGGGAAAGGCCGGCTGGACCTGATCCTGTAAATACCGGACCAGGCCACGGTCGATCTCGACGGCGGTCACGGCATGGCCCGCTTCCAGCAGGACCCGGGTCAGAGCGCCCAGGCCGGGACCGATCTCGAAAACCGGAGCCCCGGGCTCCAGCTCGGCCCGCCGGACGATCTCCCGGGCCACGGCCGGGTCGGCCAGGAAGTTCTGGCCCCGGCTCTTGCTGGCGGCCAGTCCATGGGCGGCCAGTTCGCCCCGGGGGTGCTTCATCATCGCCTCCGCCGGATTTTGGCCCGCTCCCAGGCCTGGAGGCGATCGATGTAGCGGATGGTCAGGAAATAGGTCAGGGGAGCGAAGAAGAGAGCCAGGACCAGACCGCCGGCCATCATGGCCAGGAAGGCGTCCCAGCCGATCGAGAAGAAGGCCTGAAGGTCCCACACCCTGGGCATGACGATGTGATGCCCGAAGCGGGTGATCGAGCGTCCGATGACGAAGAACAGGGCGTACAGGGGCGGCACGGTAATGGGGTTGGAAACCCAGACGCCGAGGGCTGCCGCGACCTTGTTGCCCCGAAGCAGCAGAGCGATGGCCACGGCGATGGGCATCTGGATGCCCACGGTGGGCGTCAGGCCCACGAAGATGCCGATGGCCAGTCCCAGGCCGATGCGGTGCGGGCTTTCGGGCAGCAGGATCAGGCGCAGGTATCGGTATCGCAAGGTGCGATAGGTCCGTTCCCAGAAGGAACGGTTTACTATGCGGCGGGCCAACGGGAGTACGCGTCCGCGGCCATGTCCAGGCGGCGGCCCGAAAGGAGGGAATGATAGCCCGCAGCCGCGATCATGGCCCCGTTGTCGGTGCACAGCTCGGGCGGGGGGAGTAGCAGCCGCAGGCCCCGCCGGCGGGCCAGTTCGGTCATGGCCCGTCTCAGGGAACGGTTGGAGGCCACGCCGCCGGCCAGGAGCAGGCCCTTGACCTCGACCCGATCGAGCAGGGCGGCCGTCTTGAAGACCAGGGTCTCGACCACGGCGGCCTGAAAGGAGGCGGCCAGGTCGGCCAGGTCGGCCTCCCCGATGCGCCGGTCCGGGAACTCCCGGGCCACCAGGACGGACAGGGCGGTCTTGAGCCCGGAAAAGGAAAAATCCAGGCCTTGGTCCTTCATGGGCCGGGGCAGGTCGAAACGCTTCGGGTCGCCCTGCTCGGAAAGCCGGTCGATCCGGACTCCGCCCGGATAACCCAGGCCGAGCAGCTTGGCCGCCTTGTCAAAGGCCTCGCCGGCCGCGTCGTCCCGGGTCTGGCCCTCAAGCTTCAAATCCAGGGGAGCCCGGACCTGGTAGAGATTGGTGTGGCCCCCGGAAACCACCAGGGCGGCCAGGGGGTAGTCGGCCGGTTCGACATCGAGCAGGCCCGCGGCCACGTGGCCGTGGATATGGTTGACCCCGGTCAGGGGCAGACCGGAGGCCAGGGCCACGGCCTTGGCCAGGTTCAAGCCCACCAGAAGCGCACCCATCAGGCCCGGCCCCTGGGTCACGGCCAAGCCGTCGAGGTCATCGAGGGCCATCCCGGCCCGGTCCAGGGCCTCCTGGACCACGGGCAGGACCACCTCGATGTGCCTGCGCGAGGCGAGCTCGGGAACCACTCCGCCGTAACGGGAATGCAGGTCGAACTGGGTCTGGACGACATTGGATCGAATCCGTCGCCCGTCTTCGACCACGCCCGCCGCCGTCTCGTCGCAGGATGTTTCCAGCCCCAGAATGTTCATTGCCCAACCATGCAAATTCCCCGAAGCCGCATCGCCTGCTCCGGGGAATCATTCCGATCTTTCCCCCCGTCTCGAGCCTGGCCCGGATTTCTCACCGGGTTCCGTAGCGAGAAATCCGGGCTAGCGACCGCCCTGAATGAACTCCTCGATCTGCCGGACGTTGTCCTTGCTGCCGATGATCAAAGGCACCCGCTGGTGGATTTCCTCCGGCTTGATGTCCAGAATCCTCTGGGTGCCCGTACTGGCCGCTCCGCCGGCCTGCTCGACCACCATGGCCAGCGGGTTGGCCTCGCACATCAGCCGGAGCTTGCCGTGGGGTTTGCGCGGGTCCTTGTTGTCGGCCGGGTAGAGGAACACGCCCCCGAAAAGCAGGTTCCGGTGAACGTCGGCCACCAGGGACCCGATGTACCGGGATGTGTAGTTCTTGAGATGGCCGGCGGTGGGGTCTTTGATGAATTCGATGTATTTCCGGACGTTTTCGTCCCAGTAATTGTAGTTGCCTTCGTTGATGGAAAAGATGTTGCCCCAGGCCGGGGTCTTGATGTTTTCATGGGACAGGAGGAATTCGCCCACCGACGGGTCCAGGGTGAAGCCGTGGACGCCGTTGCCGGCGGTGTAGACCATGATCGTCGATGAACCGTAAATGAAGTATCCGGCGGCGACCTGTTTATATCCCGGCTGAAGGACGTCCTCGAGGGTGCCGTCGCCCTCGCCCGGCGTCACCCGGCGCAGGACGGAGAAAATGGTCCCGATACTGACGTTGACGTCGATGTTGGAACTGCCGTCCAGGGGATCGAATATGACCACATAGTTGCCTTTTTTCATCTGTCGCGGCATTTCGATCAGGTCGGCGTCCTCTTCCGAGGCCAGGGCGCAGACCTCGCCGCAGGCCTGAAGCCGTCGAATCATGATTTCGTTGGCGTAATCGTCCAGCTTTCGCACCTGTTCGCCCTGAACGTTCATGCGGCCGGTGAAACCAAGGATTTCGACCAGACCGGCCTTGTTGACTTCCCGAACGATCAGCTTGGCGGCGACGATGAGTTCGTTGAAGAGTCGAGTAAAGGCGCCGGTCGCGGCCGGCGTTTCCTGCTGGGTACGCAACAAATGTTCGATAACGGTGGTTCCTGCGGGCATCCTCCGACCTCCTTCTCTCCAATTTCCTTGACTTCAATATAACATGGAAGTCGCTCCGTCGTCACCGTTTTTAACGGCTGGGTTACCCGGAATTCCGGCCGGCCGGGCCTCGACCATTGGGCGCAGGGCCCGGACGGTCCGTGGTCCGATCCCGGGGACCCGGGCCAGGTCATCCACTGATTTGAACGGCCCGCGCCGTTGCCGGTCGGCCACGACGGCGCCGGCCTTGGACGGCCCCAGGCCGGGCAGGAGTGTCAGGTCCCGGGCCGAGGCCCGGTTCAGGTCCAGCCGCCGCCCCAGGGCCAGTATCAGGCCTTCCGGCATCCGCCCCAGAGTCCAGGCGGAAGAAGCCGGATGAACCGTTGTGAGCTGGCCGAGTTCCGGAACAATCCGGTCGGCCGCCCGGGCTGAAGGCGGAACCAGCCCGGCCGAGGCAAAGACCCGAGCCAGGTCGGGCGCGTCGGGAAAAGCCAGCAAAACAGGATCGCGGCCGTGGGCCACGACCCGTACCCAGAACGGGTCCTCCCGGACCCGGCCGGCCGACCCCTCGCCTCCGCCCCGAATCCAGCCGGACCCGGCCAGGAGCAGAAACAGCAGGACCAGGGCCAGGGCCTGATTCGGCGCGGCCCGGGGGCCGAAACCGGGGCCCTTACTTCTTTTGGGTTTCTCCCCGGTGGAGCTTGTAGGTGATGCTGTCAACAAGGGCCTGCCAGCTCGCTTCGAGGATGTCGTGGGAGACCCCGACCGTGCCCCACTTGTCCTCATGGTCCCCGGACTCGATCAGGACCCGCACCTTGGCCCCGGTCCCGCGAATCCCGGCGGGCAGGACCCGGACCTTGTAATCCACCAGCCGCACGTCGGCCAGCTCGGGATAAAACTTTTCCA
>JAHJTB010000015.1 GCA_018830135.1 Pseudomonadota bacterium
CCTTGTCGGGGTTGGGGTTTAGAGGAAGGCTCTGGACGAACTTTCTCTCATGAATGACCAATTATTCCCGGCCGCTGTGAAGTCACGGCGACTTTCCGCGCTCTTGCCGGCACGCGAAAGCCGCCTCTTTTTTTACTTTCGGGGAGGTTTCGAAAGGGTTGAGGGTTGAGGTTGTTCGAGAGGGAAGTAAGCTAGGCAAACACTTTATTTGAGGGGGAGAGTAATGACCAAGGCAGATTTGATCGCGGCGATCAGTAAAGACACGAAACTGACGAAAGCCGATGCGGAAAGGTCGCTCAATTCTTTTCTGGACAACGTGACCGCCGCCCTGAAAAAGCAAGGAAAGCTGACTCTGACCGGGTTCGGCACCTTCGAGGTGGTCAAACGCAAGAAGCGCAAGGGCCGCAATCCGCAGACGGGCGAGGCCATCAACATCAAGGCGCGCAAGGTCGTCAAATTCAAACCCGGCAAGGGGTTGCGGGATAAAGTCTGACAAAGCCCGGCTGACCGAGCCTTTCGAACCTCCGGGAAAGGCGGCTTTGAAAAGCCGCCTTTTCTCTTTTCCGAATCCGGTGCTTTTCGTCGGCTGCCGGAGTGCCTTCCCCCGCCTCTCAACCGGCCTCGATGGTCATGGAAATGCCCAGCACCTCCTGCCGGTTTTCTTCGGCCCGGCTCAATCTTCCGGCCAGTACATCCATCGTCTGTTCCCATAGCACCCGGCCCATTTCCTCGAGGCCTCGCCGACCGTCGGCGATCTCGCCCGCGTTGACGTCGATGTCGCCGTCCATGCGCCTGAAGGCGTCCGTGTTGCTGGAAATCTTGATGACCGGCATCAGCGGGGTCCCGACCGGCGAGCCCCGACCGGTGGTGAAGAGGCAGGCCTGGCAGCCCGCGCCCAGGAGGCCGCCCAGGGATTCGACGTCGTACCCCGGCGTATCCATGATTGCCAGCCCCGGACGCAAAGGCCTCCGCCCGTAAGGCACCACCTCCTGGATCGTCGTCCGGCCGCCCTTGGTGATGCAGCCCAGGGATTTTTCCATGATGCTCGACAGCCCGCCGTCCATGTTGCCTGGGGCGATGGCCAGATGGGCCTGCTCGCCCAGCATCTTCCGGGCCAGGTCCTGGTTCTTGGCGATGATGACCTGAATCTCCCCGGCGACCTGATCGTCTAGAGCCCGGGCCTGGAGCAGATGGAGGGTGCCGATCATCTCCGTGGTTTCGGCCATGATGACCGTTCCGCCGTACCCGACGATCCAGTCCGAGACCAGCCCCACGGCCGGGTTGGCCGTCACGCCGGACAAGGCGTCGGACCCGCCGCATTGCAGGCCCAGGATCAGGTCGCTCACGGGCCGGGGCTCGCGGGCCTGCCCGGCGATGGCGGACAGGAGCCGGCGCCCCAGTTCCACGCCTTTTTCCGTCGTCCGCCGACTTCCGGCATCCTGGATTTTCAGGTATTCCACCGGCCGGCCGCTCTCGGCCACCTCGCGGTGCATGGCTTCTCCGGACACGATCTCGCAGCCCAGGCCGACCAGCAGGACCGCGCCCGTGTTCGGGTGGGTGGCCGCTCCGCTAAGGACCCGTTGCGTTCGCTCGTGATCCGGGCCGACCCGGCCGCATCCATGGGCGTGCTCGATGGTCACGGCCTGGGGCACGGCCCGGCCTATAGCCCGGACCACGCCGTTGGCGCAGGCCACGGTGGACATGACCAGAAGGTGGTTGCGAACCCCGGCCGGCCCCTTGGCCCGGGCATAACCGGAGAAATGATCGGGTGCGGGAAGGTCGGCCGGAGCGGCCGATTCCGGCCGGGACGTCATGGGCGGTATCTCATCCGGAGACCGCAGGTTGTGGGTGTGGACCCAGTCTCCGGAGAAAATGTCCCGGGCCGCCGTGCCAATGGGCTGGCCGTAGCGCCTGATGGTCCGGCCGGCCGGGATGTCGGTCACGGCCACCTTGTGACTGACGGGGACGCCCTCCCGGGCGACCAGGCGTCCGCCCCAGGGCAGGTCCAGCGACTCTCCGGTCTCGATCTCCGATAATGCCACCGCCACGTTGTCGTCTTCATGCACGCGAATCAGCTTCATGATCCCTCCTTGTCATTTCCGCCTGCCGGTAGTATGGTGCCCAATCGGCGCTCCATCAAAACGCGCCCATCATCCAAAGCGAGTATGCGCACCCCGAAGGGCCGGGCGTCCGTGTCGATCAATGCGTAGGACGGGGGAACGCCTTTTTTGTCTTCCGACTTGAGATGCCCCGGGTTGACCCACAGGCCCCCCTCCCGCGTTTCGACGGCCGGGAGATGGGTGTGGCCGAACAGAACCAGGTCGGGCTTTTCCCGGGACGCGATCACCGCCGGGTCCTCGTCGTCCGGGGTATCGTTTTTGTGGGGCGCGTCGGTGTGCGTCAAAAGGACGGTCAATCCGCCGATTTCGCACAACAGCCGGTTGGGTATCTCCGGCGCCCGGTAATAATCGCTGAAGACGCCGGGCACCCTGACCACCTCGAACCCGGCGGCCATGAGACTTTCGGCGTCGTCGTAATCGTCGCCCAGGTGCACGACCCGCCTGACCCCGGCCCGGGTCAAACGCTCGGCCAGCCGGTCCACGTTGTCCCCATGGCCGTGGGTGTCGCTGACGACGGCAAAAATCATTATCCCACCTCCTTGGTTCACTGAGCCCTGGAATCGATTGAAGGTCTATAATATCATATATAACCATGATGGATGATCGATCACAAAAAAACCATGCCGCCGACCAGGGGGACGACGTCGAAGCCCTGATCTCCCTGATCCAACGCCGGGCCGGTCTGATCTGGGGCGCCCACGCCCGGGCCGGCCTGCGCCGGACGGCCGAAAAACGGATGTCTGAACTGGCCCTGAAAGGCCCGTCGGACTATCTGGCCCTGCTGGACCGAAACGACACGGAATGGAAACGCCTGGTCCGGGAACTCTCCAGCACTACCACGAGTTTCTTTCGAAACCCGTCCCAGTTCCAATGCGTGGTCCAGGCCCTGCTCCCGGACCTGGCCCGGCGTCGGCAGGAACGCAGCCTGACGATCCTCAGCCTCGGCTGTTCGACCGGGGAGGAGGTCTATTCCCTGGCCATGTCCGTTCGGGATTCCGGCCTGCCCAACAAGGGCTGGCGGATCGAACTGGGCGGGCTGGACATCGACGAACTGGGCTTGTCGTCGGCCAGGGCCGGTCTGTATTCGAAGCAGGACCTGGAGGCCTTGCCGGAACAGCTGCTCCAGCGCTGGTTCCGCCGCAGCGGGGGGCGGTTCCAGGTCCAAAGCGAACTGCGCGATCCCATATCCTGGGCTCCCTTCAACCTGGCCGACCCGGGTTCCTGGCCCTGGCCCGACCTGATCGGGCGGGTCGACCTGATCCTGCTCAAACATGTGCTCGCCGACCTGACGCCGGCGACGGTCGAACAGGCCGTGGATTTCCTGGCCGAACTCCTCGCGCCGGACGGCATCCTCCTGATTGGTCCCTCCGAAGGGCTGCCCGCATGGGAAGACCGGTTTGTCGGCGAGCGTTGGGGCGGCGTATTTTACCTGCGCCGCCGTCCGGGCAAAATCAAAGTCAATCCGGGCCACGTGTCCAGAAAGGCCCTCCGGGCCCGGCAGCCCCATTCTTCCCGCCCGACCGGGACTACCGACGCATCCCGGCCGCCTGAAAAGGCCCTGGCCCTCCTGGAAAAGGCCTCCGCGTCTCTGGCCGGCGGGCGTCCGGACCGGGCCCGCCCGCTTCTGGAAGCCGCCCTGGACCTTGCCGCGGAAAAAGGAGACCTGTGCCCCTGGTCCCTGGGCCTTTCCTCACGAGCCTGCCTCGACCTGGAACGATGGGCCGAAGCCGCTGACCTGGCCCGGCGAATCATCGGTTTCGTTCATGAAACCCCCTGGGCCCGCATCCTGCTGGCCGAGGCCCTGGCCGCCCTGGACCGAACCGAACCGGCCCGGGCCGAACTCGAGCGGGCCGCGGATATGCTGAAAGCCGACCCGGCCTGGAGCCAGGACCCGTTTTTCAGCCTCGATCCGGACCTGGCCGACCAGAACCCGATCACCCTGATCGCCGAGAAACTCGCCGAGGAATGACCCATGGAAAAAAAAATGGAAGAACTGGCCGATCTGCTGGCCGACGAAGACACGGTCTTGAGAGGGTACATCGCCGTCACCGGAGTGAAAATTCTGGGGCATAAATTCATGGGCTCCGATCGGACCCTGGCCTTGAATTACATCCACAACGCCGACCTGCCCGAGGATGCCGACGTGCTTTGGTGCCTGGTCGAAAAGGAACGGGGCCGGGCGCCGCTCATCTACCCCGTGGTCTCCAAACCCGAAGAGGACTGATTCCGCGTCCGTCAGTCCGCCTTCGGAGTCTCCCGATAATCGCTCGGCCCAGGCCCCATCGGACGAGCGGGGCCGGAGGGCGCGCCTTGCCCCTTTCCCCCCACCCGGATATGATTGAAAAAAAACGGGACTTTCTCGTCCAGTGATGACGGGTGCCCGGATGAGCCGTAACGCCCCCCAATCGGAAACGGTCCAGGACTGCTGGAGACGCCTGGCCGAATAGAGCCTCTTCTCCGGGTAACCCTTCATTGAATCGGGGCAGTTCATATTCTGGCCGCCCGCGCGGCCTTTGGCTGAAGGACGACTCTGCCTCCGAGTCCCTCAGTATATATGGAAAAGGCGGCAGCCGGATTCCTGGGGCCAAAGGCCGCGACAGGGCGGTCCTACGATGCCGCCAACCACTGAAGAGTTACTTCGCCGGTCCCACGCGCCTTGACCCCCATCCCGCGCATGTATATAATTTTGTGGCCCGGCGTCCCGTTTCCAACGCCGGTCATTACAAGGAGCAAACATGATCGATTCCCGGCCCGGCACCCTGGGCGAGCTGAAAAGGACCATGACCCGGCTGCCCTCGGTCCGCGAGGAACTGCAGGCCAACATGATCCGGAAACTCCGGTCCGGAGAACCGCTGTTTCCCTCGCTCAAAGGCTATGATGACTCCGTAATTCCGCAACTCGTCAACGCCGTCCTCTGCGGACACAACCTGATTCTGCTGGGCGAACGGGGCCAGGGTAAAAGTCGCCTCATCCGGAGCATGGTCGATTTCCTGGACGAAACCATTCCGGCCGTGGAAGGCTGCCCGGTCAACGACGACCCTTTCAACCCGATCTGCTCGGAATGCAGGCGAAGAAAAGCGGAACTCGGCGATGACCTGCCTTTGACCTACCTTCCCAGGGACCGGCGCCTGGTGGAAAAACTGGCCACTTCGGACGTCAGCACGGCCGACCTCATCGGTGAGGTCGACCCCATAAAAATCGCCCAGGGCCGGACCATGGATGACGAAACGGCCATCCATTTCGGTCTGGTTCCCCGAGCCCACCGGGGTATTTTCGCCGTCAATGAACTTCCCGACCTGGCCGAAAAAATCCAGGTGGCCTTTTTCAATGTCATGGAAGAAAGCGATTTTCAGGTCAAGGGCTTTCCCGTCCGGCTTCCGCTGGACATCCTGGTCGTGGCCACGGCCAACCCGGAAGACTATACCAATCGGGGCCGGATCATCACGCCCCTCAAGGATCGCTTCGACTCCCAGATTCGGACCCACTACCCCCTGGAACGAAACGTCGAAATCGAGATCATGGAACAGGAGGCCCGGGCTCCCCGTTTCGGGGACTACCAGGTCGCCGTACCCGACTTCATGAAGGACATTCTGGCCGAAATCACATTTCAGGCCCGCTCCAGTCCCGACGTCAACCAGCATTCCGGCGTGAGCTGCCGCGTGACCATCCGAAGCTATGAAGCGATCGTCGGCAGCGCGGCCCGACGCTGTCTCGAGTTGAAAGAGGACCGGGCCGTCCCCAGGGTTTCCGACATCGAGGCCGCCTACCCCGCCATGGTCGGCAAGATCGAACTGGAATACGAGGCTGCGGACCGAAGCGAAATGGAGGTGATCGAGGACCTGTTCCGCCGGGCGGTCAAGGTGGTCTTCGACGAGCGTTTCAAGAACCGGTCGCTGGAGACGGTGGTCCAGGCCTTTCAGAACGGCATGGGCGCCGAGGTGTCCCGGAGCATGCCCTCGCTGGACTACATGGACGCTCTTCAGGAAATTCCCGGCATGCGTGAGGCGGTCCGGACCCTGGCCGATCCCGACGACCCGGGGGCGGCGGCTTCGGCCATCGAGTTTATCCTCGAGGGGCTTCACCTGTCCAACAAGCTCAACCGGGACGTGGTCCAAAACCGCAGGGTCTATCGATGAAATCCATCGTCTACACGGCCTGGGACGGGACACGGGCGCCGTTTTCCCTCAAGCGGCGTGAGATCGTCGACCGTTTCATGGACAACATTATGCAGGGCTTGGACGGAAACATGGCCCTGGCCCAGATGATGTGGGATGGATTCCCCTTGGCCGGCATGGACTTTCGGGTCATGGGCCTCGAGGAGATGTTCCAGGAACTCCAGCGGATGAAACAGGACCTTTTCGAACGATACAGCCTGGACCGCGCCTTCGACCAGCCCATCGACGACCTCAAGCTGCTGCTGGCCGAAGAGGAGATGACCCGGCGGGAAAAAGGCCTGGGCCCGCCGCCGAGATTCGAGGCCCTTCCTCCCGGACTCGTGGAAAAGTTCCGGAGCCTCGACCACTTTCCTTTTGCCGAGCAACAAAGCCGCGAGGTGCTGGAGCACTGGCGCGCCCGGGAAAAGGACATCCTCGAACTCTTCGAGTTCTACAGCCGCTACGGACAAAGGTTCCAGGGCGAGGAGTATCTCGACTTCGACCAGGCCCTCGAACTCATGCGCCATTTCAAATCCATCGACCAGGTCCAGCGTCAGATCATGAACGGCGAACTGCCCACGATCGATCTGGACACCCTCGAGAAACTGCTGGGGCAGGAGGGCCGCCAGTCAATGGCCATCCTACTGCAGCTTCCCGGAGTCATTTCGGATGAAGGGCTGGCCCGGTTCGGAAGGCAGGGCCTGGACCTGACGCCCAAAGGCATGCGGCGGCTGGGCGAACTGGCCTTCGGCAAGCTCTACCACCAGATGAAAAAGGACCGGCAGGGCGGCCAACGAGGCAACGCCCCCCAGTCCGGGGAGATCGAACCCGACACGTCGAGGCCTTATGAATATGGCGACCGGTTCGACCTGGACCTGTCCAGAACTCTGCTCAAGGCTCTGGGCCGCCCCCTCGGTCCGGGCGGGCGCATCCGCCTCGACCCGGAAGACTTTCAGGTCCGGGACCGGGAACCGCTCATCACCTCGACGACCGTGGTCCTGCTCGACCTGTCCTGGTCCATGTCCTGGGAAGGCCGGTTTCACGCGGCCAAAAAGGTGGCCCTGGCCCTGGACCATTACGTCCGGACCCGGTTCCCCAAGGACCGCCTCCACGTGGTCGGCTTCTCCACCGAAGCCCGGGAACTCAAAGGCCAGGACCTGGCCCTGGCCGTCTGGGATGCCGGCCAACCCTACACCAACCTCCAGGCCGGCCTGCGCCTGGCCATGAAGCTGATCCGGAAAAGCGGCAACCGGAACAACCGGGTCATCGTCATTACCGACGGACAGCCCACGGCCTACTATGACGGCCCCCATCTCCACGTCGAACTGCCCATGAACATGTTCGGATTGAGCCCCAGGGCCAGTCGGGCCACCCTGTCCGAAGTCCGCAAGGTGACCGCCCAGGGCATGAACATCGAGACCTTCATGCTGGACGACAATCCGGTCCTGGTCGAATTCACCCGCCAGATTTCCCGCATCAACGGCGGCCGCGCCGTAGTCTGCGTGCCCGGTGAACTGGGAGAACTGGTCCTGGTCGAGGAGATCAAGCGGCGGGGCGGCCGGTAATTTCCCCCGGAGCCGGGTTGCGAACCCGGCGCCCTCTATTCCGTCACATCCGTTCCGGCTCCTGGATTTCGGCCATGTCGCGCAGGGCATCGGTCAGGCGACCGATCTCGTTTTCCAAAACCGCGTATTCAGCCTCGGCCCGGCTCAAGTCGCCCGCCCGCCCCATTTTTTCCAGGTTAAAGGCCGCCCGGACCACCCGGGGCGCGGAAAAGTTGCCGCTCATGCCCTTGATGGAATGGGCGCTCCGTTCGACCAGATCGTGGTCTTGATCGTCGATGGCCTCGCGAAGACCGGACATCCGTACGGGCAGATCGTGTAAAAAAATCCCGACCAGTTCCTGCAAAAAATCCTGATCTCCGTCCACCAGGCTCCATATGGCCTCCCGGTCGAGAACGTCTTCCGCTTCGGATTCCGCTTCCGCGGCTTCCCGGACCGATCGCCCGCGGATCATCCGGTCCACGACGGCCAGAAACTCGGACCGTTTGATGGGCTTGGAAACGTACATGTCCATCCCGGCCGCCAGGAATCGTTCCCGATCGCCTTTGAGGGCATGGGCGGTCATGGCCACGATGGGGATATGGCGGCCGCTTTGAGCCTCCTCGCGTCTGATGATCTTCGCGGCCTCCTCGCCGTCCATGACCGGCATCTGGATGTCCATGAGCACGAGATCGAAGCCGGTCGGGTCTTCCATCAAGATACGGACGGCCTCCATGCCGTCCGAGGCCACCATGACCGTATGCCCCATCTGTTCCAGAATCTTCCGGGTCAGTTTCTGATTGACCGGGTTGTCTTCGGCCAGGAGTATCCGAGAGCAGGCCATACACCGGTCGGGCAGAAGCGGACCCGACTGGTCCGAAGGAGACGGGGCCTCGGCTCGGGTCTCGACCTTCGACCCCAGAACCGTCCTCACGGCCTCCAGCAGGTCTTTGGGCTTGACCGGTTTGATCAGGCAGGCATCCACTCCCATGCTTCGGCATTTCTCCAGGTTGTACCGCGGCCCGACGGAGGTGAGCATGATGATCTTCAATTCATCGAATTCCGGGCGGTCCTTGAGACGCCGGACGACTTCATGGCCGTTCAGGACCGGCATGTCATGATCCAGGAGCATCAGGCGAAAGGGCCGGCCGGCCCGGTCGGCCCTTTCGAGGGCCTCGATGGCATCCAAGCCGTTTTCCACCAGTTCCGGCGCCGTCTCCCAGGAGGTGAGCATTTCGTTCAGAATGAATCGGTTGGCCGCGTTGTCGTCCACCCCCAGGACGAGCAGGCCGCGGAGCACTTCCATATCCGCGGGCTCGACCGTCTCGATCGGCTCGTCGTGGGCGGGAAGACGGGCGGAAAAGAAAAAACGGCTCCCCCGGCCGGATTCGGAATCCAGGCCGATCCCTCCGCCCATCATCTCGACCAGACGTTTGGATATGGCCAGCCCCAGCCCCGAACCTCCATATTTCCGAGTCGTGGAACCGTCGGCCTGGGTAAAGTCCTTGAAGATCATGGCCTGTTTGTCCGAAGGAATACCGATCCCCGTATCCCTGACCTCGAACCGGATCAGCTCTTCCCGGGCCGAATCCTCTTCCCGGTCCACTTCGACCACCACCTCGCCCTTTTGGGTGAACTTGATGGCGTTGCTGATCAGGTTGAACAATATCTGGCGAATGCGGGTCGGATCGCCTCGCAACACGGAAGGCAGGTCCGGGCTGATCCGGTAGATCAGTTCCAGGCCGGCCTGGTGGGCCCTGGGGGCCAGATTCTTCATCACCTCGTCCACCGCGTCATGGAGATTGAAAGGCACGTCTTCCAACTCCATGTGGCCGGCCTCGATTTTCGAAAAGTCCAGGATGCCGTTGAGCAGTTCCAGAAGCGTGTCGGCCGAAATACTGACGGTCCGCAGGTAGTCCCGCTGCTCCGCGGTCAGGTTCGTCTGGAGGGCCAGTTCGGTCATGCCGATGATCCCGTTCATGGGCGTACGGATTTCATGGCTCATGTTGGCCAGGAACTCACTCTTGGCCTGGTTGGCGGCCTCGGCGGCCTCCTTGGCCGTCTTCAACTCATCCACCGCGCCGGCCAGTTCCGACGTCCGCTCCGCGATCCGCGTCTCCAAGACCTCGTTGGCCTCCTGCAGAGCGTCTTCGGCCGCCTTGCGGTCGGTAATGTCCTGACCGGAACTCAACGTCCCCGCCAACCGGCCCTCCTCGTCGGTCAGAAGCGTGTTTCTCCATAACATCCAGCGACGCTCGCCATCCCTCCGGATAACCTGATGATCGCTGACGGTCTGAAACAGCCCGACTTCGCCGGCCATGATCCGGTGGAAGATTTCCAGCACCAGGCCCTTCTGCTCCTCGGGGATGACCGTTTCGATCCAGTTCGTTCCCAGAAGTTCCTCCTCGGAATACCCCAGGACCCGACGGCCTTCGGAATTGATCATGGTAATGTGCGCGGAAGGGTCCAGGGCCACGAAGACCGTACCGGAAATTTCCAGATACCTCTGGGCGCGTTCCATTTCCTTCAACAGCCTGGCTTCGATCTTGTGACGCTCCCCGATCTCCTCCTCCAGCAGCCGGTTCGTCTCCCGCAGTTCCGACGTGGCCTCCGCGACCCGCCGCTCCAGTTCGCTTCGGGCCGATGCCGTGACCCGTTCCGATTCCTGACCCGCCAGGAGATACCGGCGGATATGACCGATCAGCAGCGACATGAGAAAGAGGACCAGGACCAGCGAGACCATGGTCCCCCCCGCCGCGACCAGGGCCACCCGCCCGGCCTTTCCCCAGACCATGTCCGCCTTCTGCTTCATTGTTTCGCTCAGGATATCGACCCCCTGGCGATACGCCGCCTTCTCGGCCTCGTAGGCTTTGCCACTCAGAAGCCGGATCGCCTCTTCAGACCGTCCCTGGCCTACAAATGTAAAAGCCTGGCGTTCCATGTCCATAAGCCGATCGTTGGTCGCGGATATCTTCCGCAGACACGGTCGCCCGGCCTCTTCGTCGGACAGGCTCATGGCCTCGTCCAGGGCCTTGGCAAGCCGCCCTTCATGATCGTGGTAACGCTTCTCCCAGGACGGGTCCTTTGAATACGCGCTCATCTTGGCCGACATGGTCAGGGCTTCGTCAAGATAATAGAACTCCCCGGACAGTTCGAGGACCTTCATGTACCGGTGGAGGAAAGCCTCCATCTGCCCTCGCAACGTCCAGGCCTGCCAGGCCTGAAACAGGTGCAGCAGAATCGTGGCCAGAAGAACGACTGCCAGAAGCTTGGCCGGGAACGAAAGCGGCCTCCTGGCGTCTGGGTTGGATGACATGTCTGAACTCCGATAATGGCAAGCAGGGTCCCGTGGATCGGCCTTGTGGCGAATCCCGCGCCTCCGGTTAAGCCCCACCCCGGATTGGTTCGATGAAAGAAAGACCGGCCGGGAAACCTTAATTGATAAGAATAGGCGACAACGGCCGGTAATTCAACCGGACAATTTTTTTGGCGACAAAGTGGCGCGCCTGAGCGCCGGCTACCTCGACCCGCGCACCTCGACGCCTTCAACCCCCTTCATCAGGTCGATGAATCCGGCCTCCTGATCCGGACCGAACCCGGTGTGATAGGGATAGACGATACCGGGCTTGAAGGAGCGGGCCGCCTCGACGGCCATGGCCGAATCCATGGTGTAGGGCAGGTTCATGGGCAGGAAGGCCGCGTCGATCGCCTGAAGCGCCTTCATCTCCGGTATGTTTTCGGTGTCGCCGGCGACGTAGACCCGCTTGTCGCCGAAGGTGATCACATAACCGTTGCCTCGGCCCTTGGGATGATAGGGCTGCCCGGGCGAACGCATATGGACCAGGTTGTAGGCCGGCACGGCTTCGATTTGAAAACCGGCCGCGGTCCTCGTGTCGCCGTTCCCCATGACCATGGGGGCCTTGAACCGGTCCCCCAGTTCTTCGGCGCAAGCCCGGGTCACGACCAGGACCGTGCCCTCTTTCATGACCCGGCCAATGGCCTCGGTGTCCAGATGGTCCCGATGCTCATGGGTGATCAAAATCAGGTTCGCCTTGGGCCTGCCGGACAGATCGTCCATCCGGATCCAGGGGTCGACATAGACGACCCGGCCCTGGAATACGAACATGAGCGAGGCATGGCCAAGCATCGTGATCTCGATCGGCCCGTCCGCGGTGGGTATCACGTCGGTCCTTGGCGTCTGAGCCAGGACGGCCGGGCCGGCGCAGACCATGGCCAGCACCAGAACCGGAACCAGCAGGATGCGTGTCATAAACATGAAAAACCTCCTTTCCCGATATCCCGTTCAAGCAGGATATTGCACCACGGTTCGTCCCCAGGCCCCGAAATGCCTAGCGAAACTCTAAAGGTGAACCTTTTTTAGCCGCTGATATATTACATGATACTTCAAGCCTAAAAAGATGGAAAGGAGCGTTCCAGCAATTAATTGAAGCTCCCCATAGGAAGCTGCGGGAAGCCTTCGGCATGTAAGGGATAAATCCATTTATTTAGCTGGCGGGCTAACCCTGCGGCAAGCCGCGAGGAATGCACCTGCCCCGCATGTTCGCCGCCACAGTAGAAGATAAATGAAATATCCGGGTTCAATTCAGAGGCAATCCAATCAAAATGAAATCATTGTTAAAAACCGGACAAGGTGATGGAGAGCACGTAAAAACGAAATCCAGGGCGACGATGGCCTCCGTCGCCCTGGTGAAGGCAGGTGATACAGCCACTTGAATCAGCGGTTATAGTTGTAGCCTCCCGGACCCATCATTCCCTGGCCTGAACCGTAACCGTACCCAGAACCGTAGCCCATCATCCCGGGACCGTATCCGGCTCCAGAACCGTAGCCCATCATCCCGGGACCGTAGCCGGACCCTGAACCGTAGCCCATCATCCCAGCACCGTAGCCGTAGCCCATCATTCCGGGGCCCATCGTATCAGGACCGCCCTCGATGCACATGCCCAGGCCGAAGGCGCCGCCGTACGCATCGGGCGCCAATTGGGGATGCTTCTGGTAAAAGTCCCAGCGAAAAGCTAACTGCTGACGTTGGAGATCGTTGATCAATTTTTGCAGTTCGGCCTGTTGGGCCAAGAGACTTTCTTTAGACGTTTTGGGATTGGACAACAGGGTGGCGATTTCGTGCTGCTTGGTCCAAATCTTCTGGCGCAAGTCGGCTGTGTCCTTGTAATGCCCTTGCCAGGCCTGGTTAACTTCCTGGGTCGTCTTGTCATCCAACCGATTAGGAGCGGCCCAGGAACCCTGCCCCGAGCCCGTACCGCCCGGCCCCATGCCTCCACGGCCCATCTCTGGCATTGCCGGAGAAGCGGCCAAAGCCGCAAAAATAACCACGATCCCGAACACGAGCCATTTTTTCATAGGTACCCCCTCTGCGGGTCTTGAAAGCAAACCCGCTGGACCAAAGTTGGATATTGACCTGCAATTATGCGGCATCAACCGCATTCCCCTCGTTTCCAGCCTTTCAAGACAGCTCTTCACCTTAAGAAATAGGATTGGAGCGGGTTTGAAAGGTCCGCTGCGCCTTGCCAGGAAGCCACCTCTCGTCAAAGTCATTGAAAATCAAACAGGTTGCCACTAACAAGACGAGATATTCAAGATTTATACCAGAAGCCATATTTATGTTTATTTTATTGAAGTTATTAATTAATTTATATCAAAGGACTGGCTGCCGGTGGATAGATGGGGCCAAGGGACGGTCATATTTAACCAAAGGTCATATATGGCCACTATTGACATTTATGATGTCCTGCGGGTGATAGCAGTATGAAGCCGGCCATATCGAAATCATTAAATCCACATCTGACCTCAAAGCCACGATAAAATCTGCCATACGGGAAGCGGCCGATGCCCTCAAAGCGGAAAATCCGGACATGAATTGCCAGAATATAATAAAAATCGACGAAGGGGTGGACTTCACGGTACCACACGATCCTGAAAAAATGCAGCGGGTATTCAAGAACCTTGTCAAAAACGCCTGGGAACACCATGATGGACCGGTGGGTTTCAGGATCTCTGGTAGCAAGCGCTTCGTGAGTGTGGCCGTGCAAAACGGTGGGGAGCCGATTCCGCCGGACCGACTGAAAAACATCTTCGAGAAGTACAACACGACAAGGAAAAAGGGGGGCGGGACCGGCTTAGGCACCACCATCGCCCTGCTCTTCACCAGGGCTCACGGTGGAGACATTCGGGTGACGTCCGATTGGGAGAATGGAACGGAGTTCGTAGTGCGTCTGCCTAAATCCGATCACGACTTCAACGCAAAGGCTAAAGCCGGCGCGGAGATATGCGAACCAGTTTAACCCGAATTTTGCGGTTGGCTTTGTAGCGAGGCGTCGAAATCCATAGCGAAACGCGACGTTGGACCGGTAGTTTGCCGTAGGCGTATCAGTGGATACGTCGAGTCCAAAAGCCGGGAAACGAGCCTTGCAGCATGCAGTTCGGCGCCTCAGGAGCAGACAACAGCAAAATCCGGCTTTTCTCAGCCTCAGAATGACAAGACCCGCCGTCTGGCCGGACGAAACGCGCCTCGGTGCTCTCGAATCCCCTGGTCAGGACAGCGCTCCGGCACTCTCCGGATGACCAATATTTTCTTCTTGACATGGCTTCGAGCGGGCATTAGATTACCCTGTAACCGTTTGGTTAATCCAATTGGTTAAAACCGAGGCCGACATGGGTTCCCCTAAAAAATCCCACCCGCCCCAACCGGATGCGACCACCGCCCAACGCATCCTTGAGGCCGCCGTTTCCGAATTCGCGGACAAAGGCTACTTCGGCGCCCGGACCCAGGCCATCGCCGACGCGGCCGGGGTCAACAAGGCCCTGATCCACTACTATTTCCGCACCAAGGAAAAGCTCTACCATGAGGTCCTCCGATCGCTCCTCGACAGCGTCAGAACCCGGTTGTTCGAAACGTTTTTGGGGCCCGATCCGCTGGAGACCCGGCTCAAGAGGGCGGTCGACGTGTATATGGACGTCATCTCCGCCAATCCGGGCATCGTCAGGATCATTCACCGGGAGGTCATTGACGGCGGCCATCATTTGCGGCTGGCCTTCAGCGAGCGGGAAGACTCCATGACCCGGTTGTTCGGTCTGACCTCGGCGGAGATGCTCGAGCGTCTGGGAATGGAGGTCAGCGGCCGCCCGGAGGACGGGTTGCACATTTTCATCAACATGGTCGGCATGACCGTGGCCAGCTTTATCAGCCCCATAGTCATCGAGGCGGTGGGGCTGATCGAGACGCCGGATTTCAACTCGTACCTGGACGCTCGCCGGGCTTCGATCAAGACCATGTTCCTGGCCTATGCCCGCGGCCGTGGTCTCAGGAGCAAGGATAGGTCATGAAGTATCTGAAGAAAATCTCCCTGTTGGTTGCCCTGATCGCCGCTGTCGGCCTGGTTTATTATTTCGGCTTTTACCGGCCCGGTCGGGAGGAAGGCTCGATACGGACCTCGGGCCATGTGGAAGTCACGGAGGTGGACCTGAGCTTCAGGCTGCCGGGTCACCTGGCCCGGCTGCTGGCCGACGAGGGGGACCAGGTCGCAAAAGGGGCGCTTCTGGCCGAGTTGGACCAGGATGTGCTGCGGGCCCGTCGGGACCAGTCCGCGGCCGTCCTCGATGAACTCGATGCCCGCCGGGAGTCCCTGGACCTGGCCATCCAGATCAAGGAGGAGGTTCTGGCGGCACAGGAGATGCAAGCCGCGGCCGCTGTATCGGCCGCGGAAGCCCGGTATCGCAGCCTGAAGTCGGGTTCGAGGCGGGAGGAGGTCCGGGAGGCCGCCGCCTCCCTGGAACGGGCCAGGACCGAGCATGAGAACCGTCAGAGGGACTTCGCCCGCATGAAGCAGCTTTACGAACGCAAGATCATCCCAACCAGCCAGTTCGAGGATTCCCGAACGGCCATGGAGGCGGCCGGGGCCGGGTACGACGCGGTCCTGGAACGGTATCGGCTGGTCCGGGCCGGCCCCCGGAAGGAAATGGTTTCCGAGGGCGAGGCCCAGGTGGACGGGTCCGACGCGGCCTTGAAGGCGGCCCAGGCCGGCCGGCGGGAGGTGGCCCGAATGAAGCTGGACCTCAAGGCCTTGCTGGCCCAGGTCGAACAGGCACGGGCCGGGCTGGCCGTGGCCGAGAGCGACCTGGCCGAATCGCGGCTGTCGGCCCCCTTCACCGGTTTCATCACGGTTCGGGAAACCGAGGTCCGGGAGTTCGTTCAGGCCGGCGCCCCGGTCATGACCGTGGCCAATCTGGACCGTGTCTGGGTCAAGACCTATGTACCGGAAACCCTGCTCGGCCTGGTCCGGCTGGGCCAGAAGGCCTCGGTCTTCATCGACGGCTTTCCGGACAAGGCCTACCCGGGCACGCTGACCTTCATCTCTCCCGAGGCCGAGTTCACGCCCAAGAACGTCCAGACCCGGGAAGAGCGGGTCAAGCTGGTCTATCGCCTGAAGATCAGTCTGGACAACCCGAACCAGGAACTCAAGGCCGGGATGCCGGTGGACGTGGTGATCGAGACGGGCCGATGAACCTGGTGGAACTGGAAAACGTGAGCCGCGTATTCGGGGAGGTCAAGGCCCTGGACGGACTGAGCTTTTCGGTCCAGGAGGGGGAGATATTCGGGCTGGTCGGGCCGGACGGTTCGGGCAAGACCACCTGCCTGCGCATTCTGTGCGGCCTCTTGCCGCCCACCGGCGGGCGGGCCATGGTCCTGGATCACGACGTGGCTTCGGACCCGGAATCCGTCAAGGCTGAAATCGGGTACATGGCCCAGCCGGCCGGCCTGTACGAAGACCTGACCGTGGCCGAGAATATCGAGCTGTACGCCGAACTCTACCAGGTGCCCCGGCCGCGTTATCGCGAGCGCATGGCCCGGCTGCTCGCGTTTTCCGGCCTGGCTCCCTTCACCGGCCGTCTTTTCCGCAACCTGTCCGGCGGCATGAAGCAGAAGGTCGGCCTGACCTGCGCTCTGATCCACACGCCCCGGCTGCTTTTTCTGGACGAGCCGACCAATGGCGTGGACCCGGTCTCCCGCCGTGACTTCTGGAAAATCCTGTACGAACTGCGACGGGAACGGGTAACCATCATCGTCTCTTCCACCTATCTGGAC